>NZ_JCATIE010000007.1:0-267875 GCF_059693785.1 Sphingopyxis sp. CR5
TTCAACAAACTCAAGAATTGGCGCAGGGTCGCCACCCGCTACGACAAAACCAAGGAATCCTACCTCGGCTTCGTCGCGCTCGCCTCAGTTAAACTCTGGATACCCTTTGTCCACGAAGCCTAGTCTTCGTCAAAATGTGGCTGAACGCAAAGGGCTGGTTTAAGCCTTCCTGGCAACCGAACTTGCCGGTCAGTCCCTATAGCCCGACAGTCGCAGTAATCAGGTGGTCTCATCATCTTTTCCAACGCCGTCAATTAATTCTGTAATTGCCGACGAGAGGATTTCGATCCTTATGCCCATTTCCCGAAACCTGGCTGCGTAAGCCCTCGCTTGATCGGGCGACAATCTCCTGGACTGTCCCTCGACCGCCACTGCCGCCGCGTCTTCGGCGGCGATCGTGACAAGATAGAACAATCGGCGGATAATCGCGCGGCAGGCTTCGGCGTCTTCGGACATGGTCCGACGAAGCCGCAGAGGATCGACGAAGTCCAGATCCAGCTTTTGCAGCGTATTCGCATATTCCATTCGACTTCACGGAGGAACGAAGCATTACTGTCATCACTGAATCGCGGCCGGTCAGATCGGCCGCTACCCCGACCGGCATGACCGGCGGGGCTTCGGGTGGTGGGAGCGGCGCGCTGCCGCTCCGAAGCAGGAGCACCATCCATGACCAAAACCCTACGCCTCAACGACCTTCAACTCATCCTTCTGTCGACCGCTTCACAGCGCGACGACGGCAGTTTGCTGCCGCCACCGGACAGCATCGGCGAACGTACACCCGCAGTTGACAAGGCTATCAAATCCCTTCTCCGGCGCGGCCTGGCGGCGAAAGCCGATGCTTCGGATATCAGCGATCTGTGGCCGGCAGACAAGAACCAGCTGATTGATGTGCAGATCACTGCCGCTGGCCGAGCCGCCATTGGCGCAGGTCAGGACGAAGGAGAAGCTCGGTCGCCCGAAGAACCCGGGGAGAAGTCGCGTCCCGAATCTGAACCTTCATCCCGCCCGGTCAGCAAGATTGGCACGGTGCTGTCACTCCTTCGGCGCGATGAGGGCGCCACGCTCGACGAGATGATCGCGGCCACTGGCTGGTTGCCCCACACCACCCGCGCCGCGCTGACCGGCCTCCGGAAGAAGGGCCATAGCATCGCGAAGGACAAACGCGGAGATACGACCTGCTACCGCATCGCGGCGGAGGTATGATCGTGGCCGGTGTCGATCAAGCGCTGCGGGACATCGCGGACATGTCCCGCAGCAAGCTACAGGCCCGGTGGGCAAAACTCACCGGTCGTCCGGTGCCTCGACTCAGCGTTGCCATGCTGCGGCTTGCTTTGGGCTACGAGATACAGGCCAGGGCAAAGGGTGGCCTGTCGCGCTCTGTCCGACTGCAGCTGGAAGGATCGGGTGATGCTCGCCCGCGTGCGATGCCGCTCGCGCCCGGCCTGCGGCTGGTCCGCGAATGGCAGGGCAAAGTGCATGTCGTCACGGTCGATGATACCGGCGCGATCCAGTGGAACGGGCAGCGCTGGAAAAGCCTCAGCGAGGTAGCCCGCGCCATCACCGGTACGCGCTGGTCGGGTCCTGCCTTCTTTGGCCTCAAACAGCGAAAGGCAGCGGCATGAAGAAAATCCGCTGCGCGATCTACACGCGAAAATCGAGCGAGGAGGGTCTTGAGCAGGACTTCAACTCACTCCATGCGCAGCGCGAGGCCTGCGCCGCCTATATCCTCAGCCAGGCGTCCGAAGGCTGGACGCTGCTACCCGATGAGTATGATGACGGCGGGCTGTCGGGTGGAACGCTGGAACGGCCAGCGCTGCAGCGGCTGATGAAGGACATCGAGGCCGGCAGGATCGACATCGTGATCGTCTACAAGGTCGACCGGCTGAGCCGCTCGCTGCTGGACTTCGCGAAGCTGGTCGAGGCCTTCGACAAGGCGAACGTATCCTTCGTCTCGGTGACCCAGTCGTTCAACACGACCAACAGCATGGGCCGGCTCACGCTCAACATGCTGCTCTCCTTCGCCCAGTTCGAACGCGAGGTCACCGCAGAACGCATCCGCGACAAGATCGCCGCATCCAAGGCGCGTGGCATGTGGATGGGTGGCAACCCGCCGCTTGGCTACAAGCCCGATGGCAGGACGCTGGCGATCGTCGAAGAGCATGCCGAAATCGTCCGACACCTCTTCGCGCGTTACCTCGATCTGGGGAATGTTCGCCTGGTTGCCTGCGAACTGACCCGCGAAGGTATCATTGCTCCTGAGCGCATTGCCACGACCGGGAGGGCGATAGGTGGCCGTCCGTTCACCCGGGGGCAGATCTATAAGCTCCTCTCCAATCCGATCTACATCGGCGAGATCCATCACAAGGGGCAGGTCCATGCCGGAAAACATGAGGCGATCATCGATCGTGCAACCTGGGACAGCGTCCAGCGGATGCTTGCCGCCAATCTGCAGGGTGAGAGGTCAGGCGGCACGGCACAGTCGCCCAGCCTGCTTGCGGGCCGCGTCTTCGATCAGCACGGCGAACCGCTGGTTGCTGTCCATGCCTGCAAGGGGAAGGTCCGCTATCGTTACTATGTGAGCCGGTCGCTCCAGCATGATCCAGACGCAAGGTCGACCGACGGCCTACGAATACCAGCGCTGGAGATCGAGGCAGCCGTCAGCCAGCTTCTGGCCGAGGCGCTCGATGATCCGCTGGCCCTGCTCGCGCAAGCAGGGATACCGCTCGAAAGCGATCGTCTGCGTATGATCCTCAAACAGGCCGAACAGCTTGCCACTTCCATCCGCGGCAAGCAGCGCGATACGATCCGCGATCTTGTAGCAAAGGTCGCCGTCCAAGCACGCGAGATATCGGTTGAGCTGTCAGTCACGACGCTATGCACAACTCTGGCTGTAGAGCATCCGGCAGATACACAGACCTCGATCCCGCTCACCTCGCCGGTTCGCCTGACCCACACCGGCCGAGCCATCCGGCTGGTTCAGCGTGATGGCCGACCGGTCTTACAGGACAGGCCCGATCCCGGCCTCGTCGAGTTGCTGCGCAAGGGGCGAGGGTGGTGGCAACAGCTTCAGACCGGCACGATCGACATCGCCACAATCGCCCGCGAGGAAAAGGTCAATGACTCCTGGGTATCGCGCCTCGTCCGGCTGAACTTTCTCGCGCCCTCGATCGTCAAGGCCATCCTCGCCGGGACCCAGCCTGCATCGGTCAGCGCGACATCATTACGCACCGCCAGTCTGCCGATCGACTGGGACGAGCAGATCGCCCTGTTCGGGATGTGACGGTATCCATCCATCACGATACCAACGGCGCTTCGGCGCCGCTTTGCGTTGCAGGACCAACGCGAGCACGCCATGCGGCACCCTCACTCCGTACTGCCAAATTGGGCGACAGAGAAAAAGCCGCCTGACCGCTCGAATCCTGCGCTCCATCTGCTCTCTGCAGACCGGGCCACCTCTCCAAATGGCGCGGAACCGCGCGCCTTTCGGCGGGAAAGAAAATCGCTCTGTATCAACGACTTATGTGTGGCGGAGGGAAAGAGATTCGAAACGCCAGACTGGAGTCATGTAACCCTCGGAAATCACGCGATAAAATGACCCGACATCGTTCAGTCCGGTCTGTGTCGCAGACCTCCTGCCAGGCAATAAGTCCGTACCGAGAGAATTCCTGCAGCCTGCAACAACCGCTACAAGATTACCATCTCTGGTGGATCGGGGGCCTCCTGCGATCACGCGCATGATGCACCATCGCATCGGCCACTCCGTACTGCCGAAATGGACGACGGAGAAAAAGCCGCCAGAGCGACCAGATATTGCTCCAGATTCGCTCTCCGCAGACCGGGCCGCCTTCCCAAATGGCGCGGAACCGCGCGCCTTTCGGCAAGAGCAAAAATCATTCTATATCAATGACTTATGTGTGGCGGAGCGGGAGGGATTCGAACCCTCGATACGGTTTTGCCGTATACTCACTTTCCAGGCGAGCGCCTTCGACCACTCGGCCACCGCTCCGCATCTTGCTCTGGAAGGGGCGCCCTAATCGCTTGGCGGGGCTTTCGCAAGCGGGTTGGGCGTGGCAGACAGGCGCGATGAGACATCTGTTCCTTGCCGCGACCGCGGCCGCCGCGCTCCTGCTTCCCGTTCATGCCGAAGAGACGGCGCCGGCGCCGTCGCCGGGACAGATCGTCGACGCCGCGAAAGCGGAGGAGTGGGTGCCCATCGCGTCATCGGACCTGCTGGTGATGGACCTCGCCCCCGATGCCGCGGGCAAGCCGCGTCGCGTCGTCATTCAACTCATGCCTCCGCCGTTCAGCGAGGGCTGGATCGGCAATATCCGCAAGCTCGCCGCGGCGCATTGGTGGGACGGCACGGCGATCACGCGGGTGCAGGACAATTATGTCGCGCAATGGGGCGACCCCGATGGCGAGGACGCGGCGAAGGCGAAGCCGCTGCCCGAGGGTTTGGCGACGGTGCCGGAGAGCGAATATACGTCGGCGACCGCCCCATCGTTTTCGGACATATGGAGAATTGACGCCAGGGCCTATCGCGCCAAACATCCCGAGCGGCGTGACCTGCCGGTTCCGCCGCCGGTGATCGACAAGGATCAGGACATCTACGCCGGCCGCGTTGGCTTCGCGGAGGGCTGGCCGATCGCGAGCATCGGCCTCGACAGCTTCTGGCCCGTCCACTGCTATGGTATGGTAGGCGTCGGCCGCAACCTGTCGCCCGACACCGGCTCGGGGGCGGAACTCTACGCGGTCATCGGCCATGCGCCGCGCCATCTCGACCGCAACATCGCGCTGATCGGGCGCGTCGTGAGCGGGATCGAGTATCTGTCGAGCCTGCCGCGCGGGACCGGTCCGCTCGGCTTCTACGAGGATCCGGCGCAGCGCGTGCCGATCGCCTCGGTGCGGCTGGCGAGCGACCTGCCCCAATCCGGGCGGCCGGCCTTCGAATATCTGTCGACCGAGAGCGACAGCTTTGCCCGTTACGCCGACGCGCGGCAAAACCGCCGCGACCCCTTTTTCATCCATCCCGCCGGCGGCGCCGATATCTGCAACATTCCGGTGCCGGTGCGGGCGGTGGCGTCGAAATAGTGGAAGAGTTCGCCGTCACCACGCCGCTGTGGCGCTGGCGCTCGGCGAACGGACCGGCGGCGTGGTATTTCCTGACCATCGCGGGGGACGCGGCGGACGGGATTCGACTCGCCGCGATCTCGGGACAGTGGCTCGACGGACGGCGCGGCTTCGGATCGGCGCGGGTCGCGGCACGCATCGGTGATACGATATGGAAGACATCGGTGTTTCCGCACCGCGAAAGCGGGGGCTGGCTGCTTCCCGTGAAGGCGGCGGTGCGCAAGGCCGAAGGGCTGGCCGAAGGCGACCCGGTGCGCGTGATCGTCAGTCTTTAGCCGGCGTGTCGGACCGCGCCTCGCGCGCTTGCGCCTTGCGCTTGCGCAGGTTGGCGCGCAGCGCTTCGGCGAGACGGCGCTCGCGTTCGAGTTCGGCGGGGGACGGGGGCTTGCTCACCGCGTCGTCATTCTCGCGAAATCTCGGCCCCGTCAAGCCTCGCGCCTTGACAGCGGCAGGGCGCGCCGCCATAGGCCGCGCCTGCCCCGAGGCAATCCGCCTGCGGTCGGCCCGGACGCTGCTGTAGCTCAGTGGTAGAGCGCACCCTTGGTAAGGGTGAGGTCGAGAGTTCAATCCTCTCCAGCAGCACCATTATCCCCAAAGGCGACGGACTTCAGGCGGTCAGGGTGTCCTGCTGCGACCCCGAAGGCGCTGCGCTGCCGCCGCGGCGCGCTGGACCTCGATGCGCGTATCGAGTTCGCGGCGTTCGGAATCGGAGAGGCCGTCGGCGGCATAGCGGTCAGCCAGCGTGCCGATCATCCCCGCCTCGCGCTTCAATCCGCGCGCCTCGCGCTTCGATAATTCGCCGCTGTTGCGCCCCGCGCGGATGCGGTCGCGCAACGTGTCGATGTCACGGTCGACCGAGGGCGCGGTGGTCATCGTCCCGTGGTCGGAGATCCCGGGCATCGGCACGCCGCCCGGGGCTGGCCCGGCAATGAATTGCGCGTGCGCTGTCGCCGGAAGGGCAGCCAGGATGAGGGGCAGGGTGAAAAGGCGCATCGGTCGGCTCCGGTCTGGGGTCCCAAGTTGCCGGGCGGCACTGAACCGTCGCTGAACCCCCGTCAGATGCGTTCGGACAGCAACCAGTCGTGGAACAGCTTGACCGCCGGCTGGCGCAGCGCCCGCGGGCGGCAGACGAACCAATAGCTGTACGGGCTGTCGACGTCGAAATCGAATAGCCGCACGAGCCGCTGGTCCTGTGCGTCGTCGAAATGATGCCCGTGCATGAAGGCGACGCCGATCCCCTGAGCCGCCGCCTCGAGCATCAGCGGCCCCGAATCGAAGAAATCGATTCCCGCGGGTTCAAGATAGGGCATGCCGATCGCATTTTTCCATTCGGCAAAGGTTTCGGGCATCTCGCGGTGGAGCAGGATCGTCATGCGCTGGATCTGCTCTGGTACCGTAATCGGCCGTTCGCCGTCGATGAGGTCTTTCGACGCGATCGGGAAAACCTTGTCCTGATCGAGCCGTGCGGCATAAAGTGCGGGGTCGATCGCGCGCGCGAGCGCAATCGCCGCATCGATCCCTTCGCCAAGCCGCGCTTCGCCGTGCGACAGCGTGTCGATGTCGATATGAAGTTCGGGATGCTGGCGCCGCAGCGCGGGCAGGCGCGGGAAAAGGCGCTGCTGCGCGAACAGCGGCAAGACATTGAGATGCAGGCGCAGCGACGCGTCCGGGCTGCCGATATTGACGATGACGCCGCGCAAATCGTCAAGCAGCGGCGCAAGCTGTTCCTGTAGCGACCGTCCCGCTTCGGTGAGCTTGAGGCCATGATGGTGGCGATTGAACAGCGGCCGCCCGACGGCGTGCTCGAGCGTCTGGATACGACGCGACAGCGCCGGCATCGACAGGCCGAGCTCGCTCGCTGCGGCCTTCACGGTCCCGTGACGCGCGACTTCGAGGAAGGCTTCCATGCTGCTGAGGGGAGGGAGGCGTGCCATGATCGTTCCAGCGGACGATGATGACATGGCTATGGACGGCGCGCCAGATACTTTTGTGCGCTGCGGTATAAATCGCGCTTGCCCCCGGGGGCTCGAAAATCGGGAACGCGGCCCCTATCTTCGGCATTCTGACCATTTTGCGGGAGACACGCCTTGGCCGATGCACCGGTTAAAGAAAAACAAGTCAAGTTGCAGGTCGCGAATGCCAGGGCCGAGGAAAGCGGTGGCGGCATCGCGCGCATTCCGCGAGCGGCGATGGCCGAGCTGGGCGTGACCGAGGGCGACGCGATCCAGATCACCGGCAAGCGGGAAACGGTGTCGCGCGTGATGGCCCCCTATGCCGAGGACGAAGGGCTCAGCGTCATTCGCCTCGACGGCCTGTTGCGGGCCAACGCAGGAGCCGGTGCGGGCGACATGGTGGCGCTGAGCCGGGTCGAGACGCGGCCCGCGACGCGGGTCGTCTTTGCGCCCGCACAACAGAATCTGAGGCTTCAGGGTTCGGCCAATGCGCTGAAGCGCAGCTTCTTCGGCCGCCCGCTTCTGCCCGGCGACACGGTGGCGACCGCGGGGCAGCAGCGGCTTCCCGCCGGCGACATGCCGCCGCAGCTTCGCCAGATGCTCAACGCCCCAGCCTATGCGCTCGCCGAGGTGCGCCTGATCGTCGTCTCGGCCGCCCCGAAAGGTGTCGTGACGATCGACGAGAATACCGAGGTCGAACTGCTCGCCGAATATCAGGAGCCGCAGGATGCGCGGCGCACCGACGTCACCTACGACGATCTGGGCGGACTGGGCGAGACGATCGACCAGCTACGCGAGATGGTCGAATTGCCGCTGCGCTATCCCGAACTGTTCCGCCGCCTGGGTGTCGACCCGCCGCGCGGGGTGCTGTTGCACGGCCCGCCGGGAACCGGCAAGACGCGCCTCGCCCGGGCGGTCGCGAACGAAAGCGACGCGCAATTCTTCCTGATCAACGGGCCGGAGATCATGGGCAGCGCCTATGGCGAGTCCGAAAAACGACTTCGCGAAATCTTTGAACAGGCGGCAAAGGCCGCGCCGTCGATTCTGTTCATCGACGAGATCGACTCGATCGCGCCCAAGCGCGGACAGGTGACGGGCGAGGCCGAAAAGCGCCTCGTCGCGCAACTGCTGACGCTGATGGACGGGCTCGAACCGCGGACCAACCTTGTCGTGATCGCAGCGACCAATCGCCCCGATGCGGTCGACGAGGCGCTACGCCGCCCCGGCCGCTTCGATCGCGAGATCGTGATCGGCGTCCCCGATGAAAGCGGGCGGCGCGAGATATTGGGCATCCACACGCGCGGTATGCCGCTGGCGAGCGATGTCGACCTGGCCGAACTGGCGCGCACGACCTTTGGTTTCGTCGGTGCGGACGTCGCGGCGCTGACGCGCGAGGCCGCGATCGAGGCGGTGCGGCGCATCATGCCCAAGCTCAATCTCGCGGAGGGAACGATCCCGCCCGACGTACTCGACGAGTTGAGCGTCACGCGCGACGATTTTCTGAACGCGCTCAAACGGGTCCAGCCATCGGCGATGCGCGAAGTGATGGTGCAGGCCCCGAAAACGCGATGGAGCGACATTGGCGGCCTCGATGCCGCGCGCGACAAGATGGTCGAAGGCATCGAACTTCCGCTCAAACATCCCGAAGCGTTCCGCCGGCTCGGTATTCGCCCGGCCAAGGGTTTCCTGCTCTATGGCCCGCCGGGCACAGGCAAGACGCTGCTGGCCAAGGCGGCGGCGCGCGAATCCGACGCGAATTTCATCGCGATCAAATCGTCGGACCTGCTTTCCAAATGGTATGGCGAGAGCGAGCAGCAGATCGCGCGCATGTTCGCGCGGGCGCGGGCGGTCGCGCCGACGATCATCTTCATCGACGAACTCGACAGCCTGGTGCCCGCGCGCGGCAGCGGAACATCGGGCGAACCACAGGTGACCGAGCGCGTGGTCAACACGATCCTTGCGGAGATGGACGGGATCGAGGAGATGCAATCGGTGGTCGTGATCGGCGCCACGAACCGCCCCAACCTGATCGATCCGGCGTTGCTCCGGCCGGGGCGTCTCGACGAGCTCATCTATGTGACCGTTCCCGATGCCGGCGGCCGAAAGCGGATATTGGAAATCCACACGGGCAGGATGCCGCTTGCCGGCGATGTCGACCTGGAGGTGCTCGCAAAGCGGACCGATCGCTTTACGGGCGCCGACCTCGAGGATCTGGTCCGCCGCGCCGGTCTCGCGGCGCTCAAGCGCTCGATGCAGAGCGATACGGTGACGATGGACGATTTCGAGGCCGCGCTGAAAGATACCCGCGCTTCGGTTACCGAGGCGATGGAGCGCGACTATGAAAAGATCCAGGGGGAGATCAAGCAGAAGGCGATGAGCGTCGACCCGATCGGCTTTTTCGCGCCCGGGATGCTGAAGCCCGTCCGCGACCAGAAGCATGGCGAGGACGAACCGAGCGGTTGATACCGGCGGTGCTATCGCCTGTCGCTTGCGGGCTGGTCCTGCCGCAGCGCGGACCAGCCCCAAGCGACGAGCCAGGTGCAAAAGGCCGCCATGAGACCGTAAGCGACCATCGCATGCCAATTGTAGAGCAGCACGCCGATCGCCGGCGAGATGATATAGGCCGATCCGTTGATCGACGCGGTCATTCCCGCGACGGCACCCTGATCGCGCCGCGGCACCGATAGCGATGCCCCGGCCGTGAAGCCGGGCCGGAACAGGCCGAAGCCGAGCGAGCCGGTTGCGAAACCGATCACGATCGCGTGGAGATCCTGCGAAAGTCCCGTCATAACCGCGCCGATCGCACCGAGCGCAGCGCCCACGAGCACCGTCGTGCGCGGCGTCAGCTTGAGCAGCGGAATCAGGCCCCATTGCGCCAGCAGGGTGGCAAAGGCGCCCGCCATCAGCACGATTCCCGTGATTGCGGCCCCTTCGTCGGGGTTGGAGCGCAGATGCAGGCGGTCGAGGATGAGGA
The DNA here is from genome assembly GCF_059693785.1 of Sphingopyxis sp. CR5. NCBI lineage: Bacteria > Pseudomonadati > Pseudomonadota > Alphaproteobacteria > Sphingomonadales > Sphingopyxidaceae > Sphingopyxis > Sphingopyxis sp. CR5. Next base: position 10,057 of record NZ_JCATIE010000007.1, read on the forward strand.
ACCCGATCACCCCGAGCATCATCGCCTGCGCCTGGCCGCCGAAGAGGCCGGCAAGCAGCCACGGTCTTACCCGGCCGTCGGTCCAGCGCAGCGGCGGGTGCGGCGCACCTTCGTCATCCTCTTCGTCGTCGCTGCGCGCCGGGTCGGTGGTGCCCGAGGTTGGATAGGGCGCGATCGACCCACGGGCGGCGAAGCGCGGAGTGTCGTTGGGCAGGCGCCAGCGCAGCATGACGAGCACGACGATGCCGATCAGCGCAAAGACGATCAGCGGACCCGACAGCCCGAGGACGGGGAGGATGAAGAAGGGTGCGACCGCGGGGCCGATCACGGTGCCGAGGCCGAAAGAGGACGAGACGAGCGAAAGCGCCTGTGTACGTTCGTCGGGGTCGGTGCGCGCCGCGACATAGGCCTGCACTGCGGGCGGCGCCGCCGATCCGAGCGAGCCATAGAGGCTGCGAAACAGCGCGAAGAGGATGAAGGTCGGACCCGCTGCGAGCCAGCCCGAAAGGCCCGACCAGAGCGTCAGCCCGCACAGCGCCATCGACGACAGGAAGCCGACAATGCCCAGCGCCATGAGCGCGCGGCGCCCGCGCTTGTCCGACTGGCGCGCCCAGTGCGGCGCGGTGAGCACCCACAGCAGCGCCGACCAGCTGAAGGCCAGGCTGACCCATACGTCGGGGATGTGCAGCTTTGCTCCGATCGCCGGCAGGATCGATTGCATCGCGGTGTTGCCTGCCGCGGCGACGAGCATGATCGCGAAAAGGACGGCCATGCGGTCGGAGGGAATCGAGCGCGATATCGTCGACAATTCAGTCCCTCCCGCCGGCTCCGGTCGTCGTGCCTGCGCCTCTCCCTACAGACCGGGCGACGCGTGTCCAGCGTCAAGCGTGACTCTTTTCTTGCGTGGCGGCGTCCTTTTTGCCACGCATTCATGAACCGCAACAACGCGAAAGCCATCATGACCAATCCGCGGGCCCAGGCCCAAGAATCGAAGATCGCGACGTCCCGCCGGATGCGCGAACGGCTGAAACGCATTTTCGGACCGTGGGGCATGTTCGTCCGCGGCTTCATCAAGCACCCGGTGATGGTCGGGTCGATCGTGCCGTCCTCGCCGACCTTGATCCGCCACATGCTGCGCCCGGTGGACTGGAAGAATACGAAGCTGTTCGTCGAATATGGCCCCGGCGTCGGCACCTTTTGCCGCCCGGTGCTCGAGCGCCTTGCGGGCGACGCGACGCTGATCGCGATCGACACAAACGAGGATTTCATCGACTATCTGAAGAAGGATATCCGCGACAGCCGTTTCGTGGCCGTCCACGGGTCGGCCGCGGATGTCGAGGAGATCGTGCGCGCGCACGGCTTCGACCACGCCGATTATGTGCTGTCGGGCCTGCCGTTTTCGACCCTGCCCGCGGGCGTTGGTCCGGCGATCGCGTCGGCGACCCATCGTGTTTTGCGCCCGGGCGGCGCGTTTCTGGTCTATCAGTTCCGGGCCCGCGCGCGTGATTTCCTCGCGACGCATTTCGAGCGCATCGACGACGCGTTCGAATGGGTCAACGTCCCGCCCTGTTTCCTGTTCTGGGGCTGGAAGGATTGATCAGATCGCTTCGAGATCGGGCTCGGCGAGTCCGAAATTGAGCCGACGCGATACCGTATAGTCCGCAACGCCGACGACGAACCACGCCAGCGCCCAGCGCAGGCGCGTGAGCAATCCGGCGCGCGCCCGGTGCGTCTGTTGGGTCACGACCTCGCATTGATCCTCGAGCCCGGCGACGAAGGCGCGCATCCGCGCGGCGAAATCGGCATCGGCGATGCGCAGCATGATCTCGACATTCACGAACAGGCTGCGCGCGTCGAAATTGGCCGAGCCGATATATGTGACATGGTCGATGACGATCAGCTTCATGTGCAGCCTGCAGGGGCGATATTCCCATATTTCTGCCTGCTTTCGCAGCAGATAGCCGTACAGCAGGCGGGAGGCGCCGATCGTCGCGGCATTGTCCGATTTGCCCGCCATAACAAAGCGCGCGCGCCCCTGTCGTGCAACGCGGCCAAGTCGCCTCAACATACCCTGGCCGGGTGAGAAATAGGCCATCGCCATGTCGAGGCGCATTGCACCTTCCAGATCGCCGCGCACGGCGCGCGCCCAAGGCGAAAGGCGCTGTGTCGGGCCGCCGACGAGCCAGGTCATCGCGCCGTTCTCCGCTGGCCATTCGCGGATCATGCGGCGTAGTATGAGTAATTTGCCGTCGCTGTTCAGCGCATAGGCGTGAATTTGCTCGAACCAGCGAACCGCCTGCGCGACGCTCGGGCCCTCGACGATCAAACCGAGGTCGAACCAGCAATCGCCGCGCGGGGCGCTCAGATAGTCGCGCGCGATGTTGAAGCCGCCGGTTACGGCGACGCGCCGGTCGATCAGGATGAGTTTCTGATGGTTGCGGATCAGGTAGCTCGATCGCCAGCGCCGCGAAAAGAAGGTTACGGCGCCGCCGGCATCGCGTAACGGCGCGAACAGGCTGTCGGGCGTGTCCGACGATCCGAAACTGTCGATCACCGCCCGTACGCAGACGCCGCGACGCGCGGCGGCGACGAGGCGGTCGACGATTTCGCGTCCGGCCGGGTCGTCATCGAAGATATACATGACGATGTCGATGCTGCGGGTCGCGCCGTCGACCAGCGCGCGAAGCCTTTCGAGCCGCTGTGCGCCGTCGAACACCAACTCCAGGTCGTGGTCGGCCACGCTTGCCGTCCAGGGGTCGGCCGGGGAGGCGGGAGCGGCGGATGTCGTCATCTCCCCCGCCATAGGCGCGGCCTCTTGTTCCGGGCAAGCCCGGCGCTTACATTGACATTCCACACCCTCCCTGCTAGCGCGCAGCGCTTGGCAAGCCGTCCGCAAACGGCCTCTCCCGCAATCAAGGAATTATCATGGCTCGCGTTACCGTCGAAGATTGTGTCGACAAAGTTTCCAACCGCTTCGATCTGGTGCTGCTTTCGGCCCACCGCGCTCGTGAAATCTCGGGCGGCTCGGAGCTGACGATCGATCGCGACCGCGACAAGAATCCTGTCGTCGCGCTGCGCGAAATTGCCGAACAGACGATCCGCCCGCAGGATCTGGACGATTCGCTCGTCGGTTCGCTGCAAAAAGTGGTCATCGACGATGATGATACGCCCGACGAAATCAGCTCGATCAGCCGTTCGGCCGAGGCGCTTCGCCTCACTGCCGCCGCTCCGCCGCGCAGCCCGGCGAGTGGAGGGGGCGATTTCGACTGATTTGTCGAGGACAATGACGACAAAGGGGCCGCGGGAAACCGCGGCCTTTTTTGTGTGGCCGCCGGTCCCTGATTCAGGCGAGGCCGGTCAGTTCGGCGATGCGGATCGCGCGTGAGGCGAGCATCGGTTCGAGGATGATCCCGATCCGCCGCGCGCGCGGCGAATGCGCAGCGATATTGTAGCAGCTGTTCGCGACGACATCGGCGATCTGGACGCCCTCGCTGCGGCGGCTGTCGGCGAGCGATGCGGTGCCCCACCCGGCGAGCCCGGCCTGGATCGCGTCGCGGACGCGGCCCAGGATCGCGGGATCATAACGCCCGTCGTCGATCACCACGTCGGAGCAGACGCCGCCGGTTTCGGGCAGCCAGTGGCCGATCGCGCTGTCGAGCAGCGCGGCATAGAGTTCGAGGTCGGTGACCGTGCCGTCGCCCGTCCCCTTGACCTTCGCACTGTCGGCGGTGGCGACCCAGGCGCGTCCGCCGGCGCGATCGAACAGCTCGAGCAGGTAGGCGCGTTCGGTCAGGCTGATGCGGCTGCCCTTGAGTTCGCCGCGCAGGCCGGTGACGGCGCGAAAGCGTGCGTGGATCGACGCCGCCGTTTCGGGGGTCAGCATCACCGCGGCAAAGGTCATCGCGCCCGCGTTGAGCCCGCCCGATTCATCGCAATAGATCGTCATGGGTCCGCTCTTTCGCGCGTCGCTACTTGACGCGACCGAAGAAGGCGACCGAGTGGCTGCCGCCCGCCGGCACCGGCGCCGCGAGTTGCCAGCGGACATGGGTGACGTCGGCCGGGGTGGCCGCGCGCACGGCGCCGTCCGAGGCGACCGTAGCGGTCGCGAGCGGCCCGAAACTCTTGCCGCCGTCTACCGAGACAGCGAAGCCTTCGGGATCGGCGCTTTCCTCGAACAGGATGCCATCGGGGATCGGATCGACCAGATTGACTCCCGCGGCGGGCCGGGTCCCCTTGTTATGGAAGGTCAGCGTGTAGCGGATGCGGTCGCCAGGGACGACGGTGCCGGGATCGACGTAGGTTTTCGCGGGTGCCGCGCCATCGGCCCCCGGGGTCAGCTTTTCAAGTTCGGTCTTGATGGTCAGCGCGCTGCCGTCCTGCGCGGTTGCGGGTGCCGCCCCTGCGAGCAACAGGCTTGCGGCAAGAAAAAGACGAAGTTTCATGGCGATCTCCCACTGGTCCGGCCACCATAGTGGCGCATCAGGACGGGCAGGGATAGCGTTTCTTCATCAGCGCATCGAACGCGCGATAGACCGACAGCTTGCCGCGCACGCTGGCCGGGTAGCTGTTGAGATGGGCGAGCCATTCCTCTGGCGTCAGCGTTCCGGTGTCGGGCGGGCAGCTCGAGGTCTTGTGGCCAGCGCGCTGCTGCGCGTCGATCCGCGCCTTGTACCGTTTGGCGGTCGCGATCACTTCATTCTTGAGCCGATAGGCCTCCGGCGTCGCCGCCGCGAGCGGGCCGAGGCGCATGACGTTGTTGGCGCGGGCGAGAAAGGCCGCGACGCTCATGTCGCCGGGGGCCATGCCGCACAGCAAGAGTCCGGCAAACAGGGCAGGGGCTATCCGCGCCCCGGCGCCCGGGCATGCCCCCCTTGCCGGAATGTCAGGCGCCCTGCGGGTTGGGGCCGCCGAACGGGCGCGGCTTGCGCTTGATCTGCGGCAGGCCGCCGGCATGACCCTGGACGGGATTCGCAGCCTTGCCATGATCGTCGTCGCGGCCGATATCCTCGCCCGCGATGGCGCGGCGCGCCTCTTCGCCCGACAGCGTTTCATATTCGAGCAGCGCCCCGGCGAGCAGATGCAGCTCGTCGAGATGGTCGGTCAGCACCTGGCGCGCGACACCCTCGCCCTCTTCGACGAGGCGGCGGACTTCGGCGTCGATCAGGCGCGCGGTTTCCTCTGACATATTCTGCGCCCGCGAGACGCTGTGACCCAGGAAAACCTCGTCCTGATTGTCGCGGTAGCGCAGCCAGCCGAGCTTTTCGGACATGCCATATTCCATGACCATCGAGCGCGCCATGTCGGTCGCCTGCTGGATGTCGTTCGACGCGCCGGTGTTCAGCTCTTCCTTGCCATAGATCAGCTGTTCGGCGATGCGGCCGCCGAAACAGAGCGCAAGCCGCGCCTTCATCTGTTTCATGCTCATCGAGAAACGATCGCGTTCGGGCAGGTTCCAGGTGACGCCGAGCGCGCGCCCGCGCGGGATGATCGTCACCTTGTGCAGCGGGTCGTTATGTTCGACGTGGATCGACACGAGCGCATGGCCGGCCTCGTGATAGGCGGTCGCCTTCTTCTCGTCCTCGGTCATCACCATCGAGCGCCGCTCGGCGCCCATCAGCACCTTGTCCTTGGCTTCCTCGAACTCGTTCGAGGCGATCAGGCGCTTGCCCTTGCGCGCCGCGAGCAGCGCCGCCTCGTTGGCGAGGTTGGCGAGGTCGGCGCCCGAGAAGCCCGGGGTGCCGCGTGCGATGCGGCGCAGGTCGACGTCGGGGGCCAGCGGCTTCTTGCGCGTATGCACCTCGAGGATCTTGTGGCGTCCCTCGATGTCGGGGCGCGGCACGACGACCTGGCGGTCGAAACGGCCCGGGCGCAGCAATGCGGGGTCGAGCACGTCGGGGCGGTTGGTCGCGGCGACGATGATGATACCCTCGTTCGCCTCGAACCCGTCCATTTCGACGAGCAGCTGGTTCAGCGTCTGTTCGCGCTCGTCATTGCCATTGCCGAGCCCGGCGCCGCGGTGGCGGCCCACCGCGTCGATCTCGTCGATGAAGACGATGCACGGCGCGTTGCGCTTCGCCTGTTCGAACATGTCGCGGACGCGGCTGGCGCCGACGCCGACGAACATTTCGACGAAGTCGGAGCCCGAGATGGTGAAAAAGGGAACGCCGGCCTCCCCCGCGATCGCGCGGGCGAGCAGCGTCTTGCCGGTGCCGGGCGAACCGACGAGCAGCGCGCCCTTCGGAATCTGGCCGCCGAGCTTCGAGAATTTGGTCGGGTCCTTGAGGAATTCGACGATTTCCTGGAGTTCCTCGCGCGCCTCGTCGATCCCGGCGACGTCGTCGAAGGTCACGCGGCCCTGTTTTTCGGTCAGCATCTTGGCGCGCGATTTGCCGAAACCCATCGCGCCCGAACCATTATTCTTCTGAACCTGTCGGAACACGAAGAAGGCGATACCGAGGATCAGCAGGAAAGGCAGCGACTGGATAAGCAAATACATCCAGATATTGCCGGTTTCCGTCGGCTTTCCGTCATATTTGACGCCATTGTCGTTGAGCAGCTTGAGCAGTTCGGGATCGCGGACGACATTCGCGGTGAAGCGGTCGCCGTTCGACAGTTCGCCGGTGACGCGATCGTCGGACAGGACGACCTGCTTGACGCTGCCTTCTTCGACCTTTTGCCGGAATTCGGAATAGGCGAGGGTTTCCCCCGCCGGCTGCGCAGCGCCGCCGAACATCGAGGCGACGAGGAGCATGGCAAGCAGGATGCCGCTCCAGATCATCACGCTCTTCATCCAGGGATTGCCCTGCGGTTCCTTGTCGTCCTGCATGCGGAAACTTTCCAATTGCGCACATATGGGTCGCGACACGCCGCGACTCTTTGGCTCAAGATAGGATGTTCCGGTTAAATGACAATGAGGGCTTATGCCCGATCGCGGCTTTTTCGGCGAGGCGCGGCGGAGATGCGCCACATCGACCCGCCGCCGCCTTTTGCCGCGTCGACCAGGAGCGCGCCGACCATCGCGCGCTTGCCCGCCTTCATCGCGGCGATCACGCCGTCGAGGGCGTGGCCGCGCAGCGCGAGGCGCGGGTCGTTGGCGTGAAGGCGGCGTGCTACCACCCGGCGGAAAATCTCCGCCGGATAGGCTTCGTCGCGGATCACCGACGGATCGGCGGCGTCGGGCCACGCCGCGATGGCCCGTTCCACCGCCCAGTCGATCGCGGCGTCGGCTTCCGAAAGGCAATGGGCCGAGCGCGCGACCGCCTGTGGGTCGAGAATGGTCTGCGAAACGAGCGCCTTGCGCAACCGGGCCCGGTCGAAGCGGGCATCGCTGTTCGACGGGTCGTCGACGATCGGCAGATCCGCATCCAATGCCAGCGCGGTCAGCGTGTCGCGACGCCAGCCGAGCAGCGGACGCAGCACCGCGCCATTGCGGCCGCGCACGCCGGCGAGGCCGCCGACGCCACTGCTGCGGTTCAGCCGCATAATCATGGTTTCGAGCTGATCGTCGGCATGGTGCGCGGTCACGATATGGTCGATCGCATGGGCTTCGCGCCATTGATCGAGCAGGCGGTAGCGTTCGGCGCGCGCCGCAGCCTGAAGCGATCCGGCGATCGGGGCGGGCGGATGAAGGATGCTGTGCGGGATATGTTCGCGGGCGCAAAACCCCGCGACCATCCGCGCCTCGTCCGCCGATCCGGCGCGCAGGCCATGATCGACCGTCGCCGCCTGCACCTGTCCGGGCAGCAGCGAGGTCATCAGCCAGAGCAGGGCCATGCTGTCGGGACCGCCCGAGACCGCGACGCCATAATGGGCGTGCTGCCAGTCCGGGCCGGCGAGCGCGGCGAGGGCGGCGCCGAAGCGCTCGACCGCGTCGCCCTCAGCAGCCGGCTTTTGTTTTTGCCGCGGCGGCATCATCGCGAACATCCTGTGGCGCCTTGTCGCCATAAACCTCGTCAAGCTCGCGGAACGCCTTGCAGGCGTCGGCCTTGCGCCCGAGCTTGGTGAGGGCGACCCCCATGTACATCAGGCTGTGCGGGGCGCGCGGCCCGCTCGGCCGATCCTTGTAATTATTGTAGAAGGCCACCGCGGCGAGGCTGGGCTTGCCTTCGTCGAGATAGGCGCGGCCGAGCAGGTTTTGCGCATAGCTCGCCCAATTATTCTGCGGCCATTTGGTGACCACCTGCTTGAGCTGCGCCTCGGCCTCCGGATAGAGTTTCGCGTCCCACAGGCGGAAGCCATAGGTGTAGGCATCCTCGACCTCGTTGCCGGTCGAGGGGATCTCGACCTTTTTCACGAGCGCAAGCCGGTCGGCATCGCCGCCCGAGGCGGCGGGCTTTTCCGCCGGTTTCCGGGCGGGCGTGGTCGCGGGGGCCGCAGCGGTCGTAGTCGGCTTCACCGCGGGAACGAGAGCCGTATCGGCGGCGGCGGGCGCGGCGAACCGCTTGTCCATTTCGGCCTTGTAGGCGGTGAAGGACTTTTCCAGCTCGCGAAGCTGATAGGCATTCTGCTCGCTCTGGCCGGTCAGCGAGCGCAGCTGGGCTTCGAGGGCGTCGACGCGCGCGGTCAGGTCGATCACCGGTGCGGCGCTCTTCACCCGCTCGCCGGGCGTGTTGTCGGGCGCGATTTCGCCTTCGAAGAAGGCCGGGCTGCCCCCCGGAAAGACACTGCGCTGGACCGCGCGCATTTCCTTTTCGAGCCGCTCGACGCGCTTGTCGATCGCATTGTCCTGTGCCTGGGCCGGCGAAATCGCCGCCATCAAAGCGACCGCGGCCGTTCCCCGCACCAAAATCTGTCGCATCGCCATCCTTCTGTCAGCCCCCACCATTAACCATCAGGGGGTTCCATAACGCCGCGAAGGCCGCGAGCGCAAACCCCTTTCGGTGCGCTGCGCCTGTAAAAAGCCCGATTGTGACGGAATCTCGCGCGATCAGCGCGCCGGCGCGCCGGTTCCGTCGCCGCTGCCACCCTGTGCGAGCAGGTCGGCGGGCTTCAACGAAATCCCCTTTACCAGCGTATCGGCGGGTCCGATCTGCCCGACGTCGCGGCCGCCGACGGTCACCTTGATCGCTTGCGGAATGCTGGTCCGCAACGTGAACTGCCGAATATAGGCGGGGGGCACTTCATAGGTTTCGCCGGGGTCCAGCGTCCGCCAGTTTTCGGTCTTGCCGGTGGCATCGTCGAAGCCGATCCAGACTTCCGACAGGCCGGTCAATACGACCGGCGCGTCGGGCGCGACCGGCCCCGCGGCACCCTTTGCCGTGGCTGCGGGGGCATCGGCGGTGGCCGCGGGGGCTTCCGACGCGTCGGCGTCGGCATTCTGCGCGGCGATCAGCGCGTCGTCGGGCTCGACCGACAGGAAGCGCCAGACGCCATAAGCCGAAACGAGCAGGGCGGCGACGATCGCGAGGGTCCAGGCGAGGCGGGCGGTGGGCAGGCGCGCCGGGTCGGTCGGCTCATAGGCCTCATAAGCCGGGCGCGCGGCATAATCCTCTTCCTCGAGCTCGCGGCGCACCGCGGCGCCGATCTCGGCCTCGGGCAGCTCGACCGCGCGGGCATAGGCGCGCGCGAAGCCCGTGACATAGGTGCGACCGGGCAGTTCGGAAAAATCGGACTTCTCGATCGCCTCGAGATGGCGCTGGGTGATCCGCGTCCGCGACGCGACGTCGGCGAGCGACAACCCCGCCGCTTCGCGCGCAAGCCTGAGCTTGTCGCCGGTGCGCGTAATCGCCAGTTCGCCCTGATCGGCGACCATTTCGTCTGCCATTACTGTCTCCGTGCCGGTCGCCTGCAACCCATCGGGACCGTGCCGGAGGCATTCTTCGCATCGACCGTGCGGCCGAGTCAAATGAAGTTCGGCGAACGATCGAAGGAAATGACGCCGGATCGCCGGCGGCGGCCCCGACGCGGGTCAGAGCACATATTTGCTGAGGTCGGTGTCGCCGACTACGTCGGCCAGCTGGCTGTCGACATAGGCGGCATCGACGGTCAGCGTTTCGCCGCCGCGATCCTCTGCGGTGAAGCTGATCTCCTCGACCAGCCGCTCCATCATCGTCTGGAGACGGCGGGCACCGATATTCTCGACCTTTTCATTGACCTCCGCCGCGAGCTTCGCGACGCGCGCGATCGCCTCGGGCTGGAAATCGAGCGTGACGCCTTCGGTCGCGATCAGCGCGGCATATTGTTCGGGAAGGCCGGCCTTCGTCTCGGTCAGGATGCGGACGAAATCCTCCTCGCTGAGCGCGCCGAGTTCGACGCGGATCGGCAGGCGGCCCTGCAACTCGGGCAGCAGATCCGACGGTTTGGCGACGTGGAACGCGCCGCTCGCGATGAAGAGGACATGGTCGGTTTTCATCGGGCCATATTTGGTCGCGACGGTCGTGCCCTCGATCAACGGCAGCAGGTCGCGCTGGACGCCTTCGCGGCTTACCGAACCGCCGCGCACGTCGCTCACCGCGATCTTGTCGATCTCGTCGAGAAAGACGATCCCGTTGGCTTCGGCATCGGCGAGCGCGACGCGCGCGACATCGTCCTGGTCGAGGCGCTTTTCCTGCTCCTCTTCGATCAGGCGCGTCGCGGCTTCGTGAACGGTCAGCTTGCGGCGCTTCCTGGGCGGGCCGCCCATCGCCTTGCCGAGCATGTCCGACAGGTTGATCATGCTCATCTGACCTGGCTGGCCGGGCAGCTCGAAGTTCATGCTCGGCGCGTCGGCGACCTCGATCTCGACCTCCTTGTCGTCGAGATGACCCTCGCGGATGCGCTGGCGGAAACTCTCGCGCGTCGCCTCGCTCGCGCCCTTGCCGGTCAGCGCGTCGAGCAGGCGCTCCATCGCCGCATCCTCAGCGGCGCCGCGCACCGCTTCGCGGCGGCGGTCCTTTTCGAGCCGCACCGCTTCCTCGACCAGGTCGCGCGCAATCTGTTCGACGTCGCGGCCGACATAGCCGACCTCGGTGAACTTGGTCGCCTCGATCTTGATGAAGGGCGCGTCGGCGAGCTTGGCGAGGCGGCGCGAAATCTCGGTCTTGCCGCAGCCGGTGGGGCCGATCATCAGGATGTTCTTGGGGCTTACCTCGTCGCGCAGGTCGGGCGCGAGCTGCTGGCGGCGCCAGCGGTTGCGCAGCGCGACCGCGACCGCGCGCTTGGCGGCGTCCTGGCCGATGATGTGCGTATCGAGCGCGGCGACGATCGCCTTGGGGGTCAAGTCTTTGTTCATGGGGTCAGGCCTGGATGTCGATGATTTCGAGGGTGGTCTGGTCGTTGGTGTAGACGCAGATATCGGCAGCGATCGCCATCGCCTTCGTTGCCAGCACCTCCGGATCCTTTTCATAATCAGCAAGCGCGCGCGCCGCCGACAGTGCGTAATTGCCGCCCGATCCGATCGCGGCGATGCCGCCCTGGGGTTCGAGCACGTCGCCATTGCCGGTGATGACGAGCGTCACCTCCTTGTCGGCGACGATCATCATCGCTTCGAGGTTGCGCAGATATTTATCGGTGCGCCAGTCCTTCGCCAGTTCGACCGCGGCGCGCAGCAATTGTCCGTTGTGCCGTTCGAGCTTTGCCTCGAGCCGCTCGAAGAGGGTGAAGGCATCGGCGGTGGCGCCCGCGAAGCCGCCGATGACGCTGCCGTCGTGCAGGCGGCGCACCTTGCGCGCATTGGGTTTCATGATCGTCTGGCCCATCGACACCTGGCCGTCGCCGATGACGACGACCTTCTCGGGCGTGCGGGCGGTCAGGATGGTGGTGCCGTGCCACGGCGCGGCGCTGGTCTGTTCGCTCATGCCGCGCGATATGGGGGAGGGGGCTTGGCGCCGCAAGGGCGGGGCAAGCGCCTATGCGAGTAGCGGCTCTTCTCCCCTCCCGCTTGCGGGAGGGGTTGGGGGTGGGCAGCGACGTTGCCTTGGCCCACCCCGCTGCGACTAGCGAACAAGTTCGCAAGTCTCGCTTCCCCTCCCGCAAGCGGGAGGGGAATATCTACGCGCGCCTTCCTATGCGAGCAGCCTCCACCCCAGCGTTTCGCCAGCGTGGAAGGGGACGATCTCGCCGATGCGGTCCGGAACCTGCGTGTCGGCGCGTTCGAGCGTGATAGTCCCGCGATTGAGCGGCAGACCATAGAAGCGCGGTCCATGCTCGCTGGCAAAACCCTCGAACTTGTCGAGCGCGCCATCGGCGTCGAACGCCGCGAGATAGGATTCGAGCGCATAGGGCGCGTTGAAGATGCCCGCGCAGCCGCAGGATGCCTCCTTCGTGTGGACCTCGTGCGGGGCGCTGTCGGTGCCGAGAAAGAATTTGGGCGAGCCCGAGGTCGCGGCGGCGCGTACCGCAAGGCGGTGCGCCTCGCGCTTGGCGACGGGCAGGCAATAGGCGTGCGGTCGGATGCCGCCGACGAGCATCGCGTTGCGGTTGATGTGCAGGTGCTGGGGCGTGATCGTCGCGGCGACGTTCGCGGGCGCATCGGCGACGAACTGCGTGGCCTCTGCGGTGGTGATATGCTCGAAGACGATCTTGAGTTCGGGCAGCCGCGCGACGAGCGGCGCGAGCGTTCGTTCGATGAACACCGCTTCGCGATCGAAGATGTCGACGTGCGTGTCCGTGACTTCGCCGTGGATGAGAAGGGGCATGCCGATGTCGGCCATGCGTTCGAGCACGCCCATGATGTTCGCGACGTCGGTGACGCCATGCGCGCTGCCCGTCGTCGCGTGCGCGGGGTAGAGTTTCGCCGCGGTGAACACGCCCTCTTCGTGCCCGCGCGCCATTTCGTCCGCGTCGCTGTGGTCGGTCAGATAGGCGACGATCAGCGGAGTGAAGTCGAGTTCGGCGGGCACCGCGGCCTCGATCCGCTCGCGATAGGCGATGCCCTGTTCGACGCTCGTCACCGGGGGCGAAAGGTTCGGCATCACGATCGCGCGCGCGAACTGGCGCGCCGTATAGGGTGCGACATGCGCGAGCATCGCGCCGTCGCGCAGGTGAACATGCCAGTCGTCGGGGCGGCGGATGGTAAGACGGTCGGTCATATCTTCTCCCCCCTCCCGCTTGCGGGAGGGGTCGGGGGTGGGCGAGTCCGTTGCGGCGCTTAGCCGAACTCGGGGGCGAGGCCCACCCCAAACCCCTCCCGCAAGCGGGAGGGGCTTCAACTTGTCGCGCCGTCGCCCTATTTCTTTCTCACCATGGCCAATACCACCCTCAACGATCGTGCCCTCGTCCGCCTGTCGGGCGAGGATGTCCGCGGCTTCCTGCAAGGATTAGTGACCAACGATGTCTCGGGCAGCCTGCCGGTATGGGCGGCGCTGCTGACCGCGCAGGGGAAAGTGCTGTTCGATTTCCTGATCTGGGGCGATGAGGCGGACCTGCTGATCGATTGCGAGCGCGACGCCGCCGATGCCCTGATCAAGCGTCTGTCCCTCTATCGCCTGCGCCGCGCGATCGCGATCGAACGCGAAGAGGCGCTGGCGGTGCATTGGGCGCCCGAAGGCGACCTGGGCGCTCCCGACCCGCGGCTTGCCGCACTCGGACAGCGCTGGCTCGGCCCGGCAGACGAGGGCGAAGGCGTCGATGCCGACTGGCGCGCGCATCGGCTGGCGCGGGGCGTCACCGAAGGCCGCGCCGAACTCGGCGATGGCACGACGCTGTGGCTCGAATGCAATGCGATCGAGCTGAACGGCGTGAGTTTTTCCAAGGGCTGCTATGTCGGTCAGGAGAATACGGCGCGGATGAACTGGCGGCAGAAGGTCAATCGGCGGTTGGTCGTCGTGCCGGTCGCCGACGCCGACGAGACGAGGCAGGTGATCGCCTATCCCGACCTGGGCTGGTCGGTCGAGCATCGGCGCGTCGAGGCCATCGACCTGGGCGAGGCGCCGGGCTGGCTGCGCGAGGGGATCGCCGCGACCGGTTCATGACGCGGACAGCGGGACGTGCTAGTATTGGCATCATGCCTGGCTTCCCCACCTTACTGGCCTTTGCTGCCGCGAGCGCGGCGGGAGCGGGGCAAGCGTGCGAGCCGGCCCCTGCGCCGGCGCGGGCAGAGGTGCCGTCGGTCATCGTGCCCGGCTATGTGGTGCCGCCCGAGAACGCCGCACCGTCGCCGCTCGCCGATCTGGCCGCTGCTTCACCCTGGCTGACGCGGTTCGAGGCCGCGGCGGACGCGTTGTTCGGCGCGCTGCGATCGCGCGATCCCGAACGCTGGCGGCCATTGCTCGGTGGGCGCTGGCTTGGCGCGCGCGACCGGCAGGCGGTCGAGGCGCTGCTTGCGGATCGCTGCGGCGCCTTTGCACCGTTCGTCACCCCGGGAGCACCCGCGGTGCGCCGGATCTTTGGCTGGCGTGTTCCGGAAAGCTATTCGCCCGCCGATCGCGCCGAGATGGCAGCGCGACCCGAGGCAGAGGCGCTTGCGTGCTGGGCGTCACCGGGCGCGGGATGGCCGCAGACGGCGGCGGAGGCCGACAATGCTTCGGGACGACCGTGGTTCTGTGCGCGTATCGTCTATTCGATGCGCGGCGGTACGCCGCAATGGCGTGCCTTCGTCGAAACGCCGGCTTAACCGAACGCCAACCAGACTCCGGTATGGCCGGCACCATGTTGGGGCGCTTCCTGGGACTCGCCGCGGTGATCGCGGTCGTATCGGTCGGCATGGCGGGTATCGCCGGCCGCTCCACGAGCATGAATGCCGTCGAGAGCGGCGTCGCACGGAGCGGCGACCATGGCAATTGGACGACGGAAAAGCGCCGCCACGGCGGCTGGTCGTCCGCGCCGGGCCGCGCACGTGGAGCCGCGGGCGAAGTGAGGCTCGGCCGGTCGGGGGATTCGCATTTCTATGCCAATGCCACGATCGACGGGGCCGACGTCCGCATGATGGTCGACAGCGGCGCGTCGATCGTCGCGCTGACCCGCGGCGACGCCGAGGCGATCGGCATCGACGTCGATGCGCTGCCGATCGGCGGGAGCGCCAACACCGCGGGCGGGCTGGTGCCTGTACGGCCGGTGATGCTGGACAGCATCGACGTGAACGGGATCGAGGTCCGCGGCGTGCAGGCCGCGGTGCTCGATGCCGACATGGGGGTCTCGCTGCTTGGGCAGAGCTATTTGTCCCGGCTTTCCGGGGTCAACGTCGAAGGCGACACGATGACGCTGCGCTAGTTAGTCCGCCGCGCATGAAAAAAGACCCGGCGCGAACGCCGGGTCCCGAGTGTCTTCTCGAGAGGAGAAGATTATTCGGCCGGAACCGGCGTCCGGCCGGTGATCATGCCTTCGACCTTCGTTCCGTCCGCGCGGACCGGGTCGTGCGCGACGTCGCTTTCGTCGAATACCTTGGTCCATGCCGCGAATTCGAGGCACACGCCGTCGGGATCGAAGAAATAGACCGAGCGCACGAAGACATCGTCGTTCATCTCTGCCGACGATTGCGTCGGCGAATTGTCGTGGTTCAGGATCTTGGTGACCTTGACGCCCTTTTCGACGAGGCGGTCGTAATATTCATCGAACCGTTCGGCGGGCACGTTGATCGCGATATGGTTCATCGATCCGTGCGCCGACATGAAATTGCCCTGCGTCGGCAGCGCTTCGGGCGCCGAAATCCCCGGCGCCGCTTCGGGCGCACCATCGAACCAGAAAAAGGCCAGGCTGTCGCCATTCCCGATGTCGAAGAAGAAATGCTGTCCGCGATTGCCGGGAAGGTCGATCGTCTTGGTCAGCGGCATGCCGAGAATGTCGCGGTAGAATTCGACCGTCCTGGCCATATCCTTGCACACGAGTGCGAGGTGGTTGACCCCGCAAAATTCGAATTCCTTGTTTGCTTCTGCCATCGTCCGTCTCCTTTGCGTCTTAGTCGGGATTGGCGCCGGGCCGGGCTTTCATGCCCTGGTACCAGCGCAGGATATTCTTGTTTTCGGGGTCGAGCGGCTGGCCGACGCCCGCGCCGAAATCGAGGAATGCGAAGAGCATGATGTCGGCGAGAGTCAGCCGGTCGCCGGCGACGAACTCGCGGTCGGCGATCAGCGGGTCGAGCCATTTCAGCCCGTCCTGGGCCACCGCCTTCAGTCCCTCCGCCGCCTCCGGCAAGCAGCGCATCCGCGGTTCGAACAGCGGCAGGCCCTCCGCAAAGCGGAAGCCGTTGGTCAGTGGCTCGCAAATCTTGAGGTCGACGCGGCGCGTCCACATGCGCGTCGTCGCGCGTTCTTCCGCCGTGTTCCCGATCAGCGCCGGGTCGGGGAAGCGTTCCTCGAGATATTCGCAGATCGCGGTGACCTCGGTCAGCACCGAGCCGTCATCGAGTTCGAGCGCGGGGGTCTGGCCCGCGGGATTGACCTCGCTGTTGTAGGGCGCGCGCCGGTTCTCGCCGCCGCGCAGGTCGATCTCGACCTGTGGCAGCTCGATTCCCTTTTCCGCCATGAACAGTGTCACGACGCGGGGATTGGGGCCGACCGAATTATAGAATCTCATGGTCATCCTCTCAGTGATTCTTTTAGCATCCCTTGGCATAACTGTCAACTAGATTGACGGTTATGCCAAGGCGAGCCCCGGTCGCGGCCAGCGCGTGCGGTAGAGCACACCGTCGGGCGACGAGGTGATATAGGCGTCGCGGCGATCGGCGCCCCCGAACGCGATATTGGTGATGCCGATTCCGGGAAGCGCGACGAATTCGTGCGCGCCAGCCGGATCGAACAGCGTGATGCCGCCTTCGACCAGCGTGCCGATGCAGACCCGGCCGCTTTCCTCGACCGCGAGGCTGTCGAACAGGCGAAAGGCGGGCGGCGTCCCGACGAGGCGGCCGGGCATGAAGGGCGGCGGGGCAGCGAGTTCGCCGGGTGCTGCGATGTCCATCGCCCACAGCCGCGCGGTCATCGTTTCGGCGACGTAGAGGGTGTTGCCATCGGGCGAGAGGCCGACCCCGTTGGGGCCGATCATCTCGGCACGCTGGCGCGAAATGCGCGAGCCGTCGGCGCGCGCATAATGGAGCGCGCCGTGGTCGCGGCCGGTCTCGCGGACATGGCCGTGATCGGTGAACCAGAAGCCGCCGTGCGCGTCGAAAACCAGGTCGTTCGGGCCGCTGAGCGGTGCGCCGTCGCAGCTGTCGTAGAGCGTCGTCACCGATCCGTCGGCGAGGTCGACGCGCTGGATCGTGCCGCAGCGCGTCTCGTTCGCGGCATGGATCGGCAACAGCAGACCGCCCGGCAACTCGGTCCACGCAAACCCGCCGTTGTTGCAGACATAGGCGCCGCCGTCGGGTCCGATCGCCAAGCCGTTCGGCCCGCCGCCAAGTTCGGCGACGACCGACAGGCTGCCATCGGGCGCGACGCGGGTCAGCGTCCCGCGCGCGATTTCGACAAGCAGCACCGACCCGTCGGGCATCGGCACCGGCCCCTCGGGGAACCGCAGGCCGGTCGCGACGACTTCGGGTTCGCCATAGCCGCTCATTCGGGCTTCGACCGCGGCGCGCTGAGGAAGTCGGCGGCGTCGAAGCCTTCGGGTGCGGCAATCTCGACGATCGGATCTTCGCGCGCGTCGAATTCCATGCGCAGCGCGCGGGTAATCACCGCGTGCATGTCGTATAGACAGGTGATGTAGGTGAATTCGAAAATCTGCTCGTCGGTCCAGAAGCTCTTGAGCTTGTCGAAAACCTCGGTGGGGACGCGTCCGGACGCCTGGCTCAGGCAGTCGGCATAGGCAAGCACCGCGCGTTCCTGATCGTTGTAGCATTCGGCGATGGTCCAATAGGGAACCGCGGCGATCTTTTCTTCGCTGACGCCGAGGCCGCGCAACGACTTGCAATGCTGCGAGAAGACGAACTGGCTGCCCTTGACCCAGCCGGCGCGCGTCTGACCGAGTTCGCGGAGCACCGGGTCGATCGAGCGCGCGGGATTGCGATAGACGGCGAATCCGTCGACCGCATGTTTGAAGATGTCGGGCGACAGCGCATAGACGGTCCACCAGTCGCCGGGCGTACCGGTCGCGGTGCCGGGCTCGGCAACCGGATCGCGGTCGCCGAACAGGCGCTGGTAATAGGCAAGGACGGTTTCGTCGGTGACGTCGGCGCGGGGCACCTGGCGCAATACGGGCATGTCTTTACTCCTCAGGCGTCGGCATATTTGCGGAAGGCAGCGACATGGGCGCTGTCGAAATATTCGTCGAGGCGGGTGATCTTGCCATCCCGAACAGCGCAGACGATCGCGCAGGGCAGGCGCACCTCGACATCGTCCTGCACGCGCTTTCCCTTCAAGACGTGCTGCTGCACGAAACCGCCGGGAAAGGTGGTCAGGCGGCGGTCGGCATATTCGCGATCCTTGATCCGCGCGACCATGCCGGTCAGCGTCTGCGCGGTCTGGGCGGGGCTGACGATCAGCTCGTCGGTGTTGTGCCAGATCGCGGCGTCGGGGGTGAAGCTGTTCTGCATCGTTTCGATGTCGCCCGCCTCGATCGCGTCGAAAAAGCGCTGCGCCATTGCGCGGATGTCGTCCTGTTCGGCCATATGCCTCTCTCCTTCGTTCAGACTTTCGCGCCGAACATGCGGCCGCCATTGGCCGCGATCAGCCCGTCGATATCGTCACCCCTGTAGTCGGGATCGGCCGATTCGCCGAAGGCCGCCAGCATGTCTTGCGTGACGAGTTCGGCCATTGTCTTCCATTCGGGATGGGTGAAGATCCAAAAGTCGCCGCCCTCGATCGCGCGCACGACGCGGGCGCCGATGCGGTCGGGCGACATGCCGCCGGCGAGCACGCCCTGCATCGCCTGGCTCGTCGTCGCGGCCTTGCCCGCCTCGCTCTCTCCGGGGCGGAGCGTCCGCGTCGTCTCGACAATGCGCGTCGCCGACATGCCGGGCATCAGCACCGACAGGCCGACCTTCGTTTCGGCAAGCTCGTTGCGCAGCGCCATCGCGATGCCGAGCGTTGCATATTTCGAGCTGATATAGGCGACGGAGATCGGCGGCGGCACGATGGCGACCATCGACGAGGTGATGACGAGATGCGCGTCCTCTCCGCTTGCCTTCATCGCGCCCAGAAAGGTGCGGCAGGCATAGAGATGCGCGTGCGCGTTGACCGCATAGTTCCAGCGCCAGACGTCGGTGTCGTAATCTTCGAACGCGCCCGCGCCGCCGCCGACCCCGGCGTTGCTGAACAGGATGCGCACCGGGCCAAAGGCGCGTGCGGTATCGCCAGCCTGCGCCCAGCTTGCTTCGTTGGTGACGTCGAGCCGCAATCCCATCGCCTCGCCGCCGCCCTCGCAAAGGGCTGCCGCCGCGGCTTCGGCGCCGGGACCGTCGATGTCGGCCAGGATGACGCGCGCGCCTTTGGCGACGAGCGCGCGGGCGGTCGCGAGCCCGAGCCCGCTCGCTCCGCCGGTGATGAAGGCGGTTTTTCCGCGGACGTCGGTCATTCGGCAAAATCCTTTTCAAGGTGGCGCGTCATCGCGAATTGCGCGAGCCCTGCGGCGAGCGCGAAGGGCAGGATCGTCAACAGCGCCCAGCGCAGGCTGTCGTCGCCGTGTGCGGGTTTCAGCGCATCGCTGACCACGCCGATGAACAGCGGGCCGAGGCCCAGGCCGACGATGTTGAACATCAGCATCAGAACCGCAGCGGCGGTGGCGCGGCTGCGCGGCGGGGTAAGGTTCTGAACCAGCGCCAGCGCGGGTGCGACATAGGCCGTGCACGCGGCCATCGGGACGAGCATCAGCGCCAGCGAAACCTGCCAGCTGTCGACAAGCAGCGCGGCGGCGAAGGTCGGGATCAGGATTGCGGTGGCCAGCGCCGGGATCATCCCATAGGCACGCGGCGAGCGTTTCGCGGTGTGGCTGACGAGCCAGCCGCCGCCCAATATGCCGATGCCGAAGGTAATGCCCGCGGCGGGCGCGAACCAGGTCGCCATCGCGTCGAGCGGCATCCCCTGCGTCCGCATCAGGAAGGCGGGGATCCAGTTGAGCATGCCATAGCTGACGAAGGCGGCAAGCCCGCTGCCGATCATCACCATGCGAAGCGACCGGCGGCGCACGAACATCGCGAGGCTCTGGCTGAAGGGCAGCGCTTCGTCGGCGGGCTTGCCGGTGTCCATTGCGCCGCGCGCGGGCTCGCGCACCAACCAGATGAGCAGCGGCG
Organism: Sphingopyxis sp. CR5; assembly: GCF_059693785.1. Classification (NCBI taxonomy): domain Bacteria; kingdom Pseudomonadati; phylum Pseudomonadota; class Alphaproteobacteria; order Sphingomonadales; family Sphingopyxidaceae; genus Sphingopyxis; species Sphingopyxis sp. CR5. The sequence continues at coordinate 30,131 of NZ_JCATIE010000007.1, forward strand.
CGACGACGATGCCGACAAGGCCGATGACCAGAAAGGCATGGCGCCAGCCGATATGCGCTGCCGCCCACGCGCCGAAGGCGGCGCCGACGAAGACGCCGAACGGGCCGTTCAGCGTGAACAGGCCGATCGCCAGCGGACGCCGGTCGGGGGGATAGAGGTCGGCGATTACCGAAAGCGACGGAGCGGTGCCACCGGCTTCGCCCGCGCCGACGCCGAAGCGCATCAGGGCCAGTTGCCAGAAGTTGGACACCAGTCCGCAGGCGGCGGTGAAGCCGCTCCACACGACACAGGCGATGCCGATCAGCTTCACCCGGTTCCAGCGGTCGGCGATCATCGCGACAGGAACCCCCATCGCGGCATAGAAGAGCGCGAAGGCGAGGCCGGTGAGCAGGCCGAACTGCGTATCGCTGAACTGCATGTCGGCGCGGATCGGTTCGACGAGCACCGACAGGAGCTGGCGGTCGACGAAGTTGATCGTGCCGACGCAGAACAGCATCGCCAGCGCGATGTTGCGCCGCACGGCAACGATGCGGCCGGACGGCGCGGCGCCCGCTTCTATCGCGGTGGCTTGCGTCATGGCTCTCCCCAGGATTGCGCGATTCTCGTTCTGCAGAAATGCTTAGGTATTTAAGTTTATCTGTCAATGTGCTTTACGGTAAGGCGAATAACCGCATGGGAGAGCGAGATGGAAATCAAGGGAAGGCGTGCAATCGTGACCGGAGCGGCGGGCGGCATCGGTCGCGCGACCGCGGTGATGCTGGCGGCCCGCGGCGCGGATGCGGTCGCGCTGGTGGACGTGAAGGAGGAGGCGCTGGCCGAAACCGCGCGCCTTGTCGAAGCCCAGGGCGCGCGTGCGACCGCGCACGCGCTCGACCTTTCCGACATTCCGGCGGCCGAGGCCTGGTTCAAGGCGAATGGCGATGTCGATATCCTGCACAATAATGCCGGCGTCGTGTCGGGCCTGCCGCAATTTCCCGATGTCGATGCGGCGCGGATCCGGTGGATAGTCGACGTCAATGTGACCTCGCTGATTGCGGCGACGCAGATTGCGGTGCAGGCGATGAAGGCGCGCGGGGGCGGGGTGATCGTCAACACCGTGTCGACGGTCGCGCTCGGCACCGGATTCTACGACGCGATGTATGCCACGACCAAGGCGGCGGTGATGATGTTCACGCGCTGCTGCGCGCATCTGAAGGATGAATGCAATGTTCGCGTGGCGGGCATGCTGCCGGGGCTCGTGGCGACGCCGATTCTCGATACCACGGGCGCGGGCGGCAAGTCGGAGTGGATGAAGCAGGTGCTTGCGAACAACGAGGCGTGCGAGCCGGAGGATATCGCGGGCGGGGTCGCGAAGCTGATCGAGGACGACAGCCTGGCGGGCGGCGACTGGGTCGCCGTGCGGCGGCTGGACGGCAGGATCGAGTATCAGTGGGGGCATGCCGACACGGTGTGAGACGCCGCCCGGCCGGACGGTCAGCGTGTCGGCGCAGCGAGCATGTTCTTGCCGAACAGGTTCGACCATTGCTCGTCGGTCAGCACCGGCCGCGCGCTCGACAGGTTCGCAGCATTCTTGACGTCGGTGCCGGCTGCGACCGCCGGACGCTCGGCGATCCGCGCGAGCCAGTCCTGCACGGCGGGATAGTCCTCGAGCGAAAGGCCGATCGCGCGGGTCGCCCGCGCCCACGGCCAGGCGGCGATGTCGGCGATGCTATACTCCTCGGCCAGATAATCGGCTTCGCGCAGGCGGCCGTCGAGAACGTGGAGCAGCCGGATCGTCTCGTTACGATAGCGTTCGACCGGATAATCCTGCCCCTCGGGCGCGTAGCGGATGAAGTGATGCGCCTGACCCTGCATCGGGCCGAAGCTGGCCATCTGCCACATCAGCCATTGCTGCGCCTGGCTGCGCCGTCGCGGATCTTCGGGAAGCAATTGTCCGGATTTTTCGGCAAGATAGAGCAGGATGGCGCCGCTTTCGAACACCGGGAGCGGCGCGCCGCCGCCCACCGGATCATGGTCGACGATCGCGGGCAGTCGCCCGTTCGGATTGATGCGGCGATATTCGGGGGTCAGATGATCGCCGGCGAGCATGTCCATCTTGAGCAAACGGTGCTCCAGCCCGGTCTCCTCGAGCATGATCGAGACTTTATGGCCGTTGGGGGTCGGAGTGAAATAGACGTCGATCATTCGGGTCCTCTTTCGGCAAAGCGGATTCGGGCGGCGGCGAAAGCAGCCTCGAAGGCGGCCTTTCCCGCCGGATAGCCCGCAACGGTCAGGGTCACGCCGGCAATCCTCCACCCATCGCCGCGCACGAGATGGTGGCGATAGCGCCCGATCAAGTCGCCCATCAGCGTTTCGCCGTCGACGGTGACGAAATGCGCGGCGTCGACGATGCTCGTCACCACGGCGTCATCGCCCGTCACGCGGGCAACGATATTGTGCAGGCGATGCGCGGTGGCGTCGAACCCTTCGAGCGCACGGCAGCGCAAGGTCCATTCGTCGGCGGCAACGGTTTCGACGAGCGAGCCGATGGCGCCATAGTCGATCGCGATCCGATCGGTGAACAGCGCGCGATAGGCGCCCCAGTCGCGGGCGTCGAGCGCGTCCGCATAAGCGGTTACGGCCGCCACCGCCGCTTCCCGATCGAGGAAAGCGTCGATGGCGGCCGCACCAGTGGACATCGTCAGAATTTGAAGCCGGCCTCGACCGCGATGTTGCGCGTTGGTTCGAGGTAGAGGATCGCGCGCGGAACCGCGGTGATCGGCGCGGGCAGGTTGAACGCGCTGCCGGTAGTCAGCTCGTTGGTCAGATTCTTGCCGACCAGCGCGAGGTGCCAGCGTTCGTCCTGATCGGAAAGCTGGACGCGCAGGTCGAGCTTCACATAGCCTTTCTGAACACCAAAGATCGGACTCTGGTTATCCGAGTCGAAATATTTGGAGCGACCCGACGCGACGCCGGTGATGTCGAGTTTCAGGTCGTTCGCAAACTCGATACGGCCGTGCGCGGTGACGCTGCCTGTCCATTTCGACGTATAGGCGACGGGGTAGCCGGCCAGATTGTTCGTCGCCGGGGTGCAGGTCGCGGGCTGCGAAGCGAGGCACGCGGCGCCCGGATAATCGTCGTACTTGATATCCTGATACGCGCCCGAAGCGGTGATATCGAAGTTGCGGATCGGGAACAGGCTGAGCGATGCCTCTATCCCCTTCGACGTCGCGCTCGCGGCGTTGCCGGTCAGGTAGCTCGACGAAGCCGGCTGGTAGACCGAGACCTGCAGATCCTTGAACTGGGTGTGATAGGCCGACACGTTGGCGACGACCTTGCCGTCCGCCAGCGTCGACTTGATGCCTGCTTCGTAGTTGGTCGAGCGTTCGGGCTCGAAGGTGAAGGTCGCATCGGTGGTGCCGAGGGTGTTCGATACGAAGCCGCCCGACTTCGACCCGCGGCCATAAGTGGCATAGAGCATCACGCGCGGCGCGACATCATATTGCAGCGTGATCGACGGATCGACATTGCCCTCGCTGATCGACCCTTGCGCGCTCGAAATCGGACGGATCGCGAAGGGACCATAGACAAGGCGCGAGGCGAAGGTGCCGTCCTTGCTTGTGTGGGTGTAGCGCAGACTGCCGATCGCGCGGAACGCATCGGTGATGTTGAGCGTGCCCTGGCCGAAAACCGACCAGCTTTCCGCCGTCTGCTTGAAGCGGCTGTCGATGCGCCCGAAATAGGGGCTGCCGAACAGATCCTCGATATTGAAGCCCTGAAGCTGGTCGAGCGTGTAGTTCGAATGATCGTAATAGACGCCCGCGATGAATTCGAAGGTGCGGCCCGTCGGCGACAGGATGCGCAATTCCTGCGAGAATTGGTCGAAGCGTTCGGGGAAGCTGTTGTAGACCGAATTGTTGGTCACCGCGCCGCCGCCATTCGGGACCGTCTGGTCGAAGCCGTTGACGATATTGGCATTGAACCAACTGTAGCCCGTCACCGAGGTCAGCGTATAGTCGCCGAGCGCAAGATTGCCGGTGCCCGACAGCATGAGCGATTCGGTCTTGGTGCCTTCGTCGCCGAGCGCCGAGCGTTCGAGATAGCGTGTCGTCTGCGGATCCTGTTCGCTGGTCAGGGGACTCGACACGGTGATACCGCCAACGACGTCCTTGTTCGCATATTCGGCCTTCACCGTATAATCGAAATCGGTCGACGGTTCCCATTTGAGCGTCAGGCGCGCGAGCTGCTGCCGAATCTCGGGATCGTCGTGGTCGGTCGCCAGATTGCGGATGTAGCCGTCCTGGTTGAGGATCTTGTACGCGAGCCGCGCGCTCAGCGTGTCGCTGATCGGTCCCGAGATATAGCCCGAGACATCAAAGCCCTTCTGATCGAAATTATAGAGTGCGGTGAACTCGCCCTGCGGCGTGCTGGTCGGGCCGGCCGACACGACGCTGACCGCACCGGCGGCCGTGTTCTTGCCGAACAGCGCACCTTGCGGGCCGCGCAGCACTTCAACGCGCTCCAGGTCGAAGAAGGGCGCCTGTGCCTGGCGCGAGCGGCCGGCATAGACGCCGTCGACATAGAGCGAGACCGACTGGTCGAAGGCGAAGTTCGCCGGCGGCGAACCGAAGCCGCGGATATAGATGACGTCGTTGCCAGCGGTCGACTGGACGAAGACGTTCGGCGTGTAGTTCATCACCGACTTGATGTCGTTCGAGTTGAAGTCGGCGAGTTTTTTCCCGCTGACCACTTCCATCGAGATCGGAACGTCCTGCAGGCTCTGTTCGCGCTTTTGCGCCGTGACGATGATTTCGTTGCCGCCGCTGCCCTCGTTCGCGGCCGGAGCTGCGTCGCCATTGTCGTCCTGGGCCATCGCCGGTGCGGCGATCAGCATCGCGGTGGTCGCCGCGCTGGACAGCAGAATCTTGTTCAGAGCCTTCATCTGGAACCCTCCCTATCACTATGATGCCGACGGTGCCGGGATGTTCGCCCGATCCGTCAATCTGATTGACCCTTAGTATACTAATGGTTTTATGCTTGTCCATAGCGTTGGGAAAGGATTCGCAAGATGAACGACGAAAAATTGGGTGAAGTCACAGGGGCGCTCGCGACGCGGCATCTGTGCACGGTGGAATTCGAAGTCGGGGGCGGAATCGTCGCGCTCGGCACATCGCCGTTCGGCGATCACCGTCTCGGCTACATCAGCGGCGGCCGCTTTTTCGGGCCGCGAATCAACGGCGTGGTCCTGCCGGGCGGCGGCAACTGGTCGCGCGGCGGGCGGCTCGCAGAGGCGGCATCGGTAGGCACGTTCGATGCGCGCGCGGTGTGGCAGACCGACGACGGCGACCTTATCTATCTGTCCTATACCGGGCGGAGCGTGATCCCCGATGACGTGCGCGCGACCTTTGCCGATCCCGAACGGCCCGACGCCGACCCGTCGCGATATTATCTGCGAATCGCCCCCGTGTTCGAAACCGCGAGCACCCGATATGGCTGGCTCAACGGCGTGCTGGCGGTCGGAGTCGGCGAGCGGACCGATTTCGGTGTGCGCCACGTGATCCACGAGATTCTGTGACGATGATCGACCTGCATTATTCGGCGACTCCCAATGGGCAGAAGATCGCCATCATGCTCGAGGAGATCGGCGCCGACTATCGCGTGATCCCCTATGACATCTTCAACGGCGACCAGTTGACCCCGGCCTTTGGGCGGATCAATCCGAATCACAAGCTGCCGGCGATCGTCGATCACGACCCTGGTGACGGCGGGGCGCCCGTGACGGTGTTCGAGAGCGGGGCGATCCTGCAATATCTGGCGGAAAAGAGCGGGCGTTTCCTGCCGGCGTCGGGCGCGGCGCGCGCGGCGACGCTGTCGTGGCTGACGTGGCAGGTCGCGGGCCTCGGCCCGATGGGCGGGCAGGCGAGCCATTTCCTGCGCTATGCCCCGACGGGACAGGATTATGCAGTCGAACGCTATACAAAGGAACTCACGCGGCTGCTCACCGTGCTCGAAAGGCGGCTCGAGAAGAGCGCCTATGTCGCGGGCGAGGCGTATAGCATCGCGGACATGGCCATCTGGCCGGGACGCGCCTCTGCCTTTGTAATGGACATGGGACTCGACGAATGGCCGGCGATGCGCGGCTGGTTCGAACGCATCCGCGACCGACCGGCGGTGGCGCGCGCGATGAGCCGCGACGACCTGAAGGCGCCCGCCAAATATGTCGGCCGGCACCAGCACCTCGACGAAAGCGAATGGTCGAACATGTTCGGCGACGCCAATCAGGCGGCGGTGAAAGGGAACTGACGCGAGCGGGGGTCGCGAACGCCGGGCGGCGGCCGGTCCGCGGCATTTGCCTCTGGACCCCTCCGCACCGGTCCGCCTATAGGCCTGCGCGAACATTTGCGCCGCGCGCGGCGCCAGGGAAGGATCAGCGACGATGAGTGTGACGACGGTTCCATTGCGCCCGGTGAGCAAGGGCGGGTTGTGGCTGCTGTGGATCGGCCTGCTGGCGCTGATCGCGATCGCGGCGGGCGCGGCCTGGTATCAGACGGTCAGCCACGGCACGACGGTCGAAGTGGTCAAGGCGGGCGAAGGCCCGAGCCCGACCGACGAGGACATGGTGCTGATCAAATATACCGGCAAACTGAAGGACGGCACGGTGTTCGACCAGCAGGAACAGGCGCCGCTGCCGGTTGCCGGCAATGTCGCCGGCTTTTCCAAGGCGCTGAAGCAGATGCAGCGCGGCGGCAAATACAAGATCGTGATCCCGCCCGACGAGGGTTATGGCGACAAGGCGGTCGGCACGATCCCCGCGAACAGCACGCTCTATTTCGATGTCGAATTGATCGATTTCCGCAATGCCGAGGAAGTGCGCGCCATGATGCAGCAGATGCAGCAGATGCAGCAAATGCAGATGCAGGGCGGCGCCGGTGGTCCGGGCGGTCCCGGCGGCCCGCCGCCGGGCGCTCCGGCGCCCTGAGGTCCGCTGCGAAAATTCGGTGAAAGGGCGGCGGCGTTTCCCTAGGGGGACGTCGCCGCTTTTCCTTTGGGCCGACCCGACGCGTTGCGTTCGGCCTCACGCTCCAGCGCGACCTTGATCATCGCGACGATCGGGTCGGCAAGGAACAGGCCCAGGATGCCCAGCAGCGTACCGAGCAGGATCTGCGCGCCGAGGACGAGGGCGGGTGCTAGGTCGACCGTCTGCTTCGCGACCATCGGGACGATCAGATAGCCATCGACCGTCTGGACGAAGAAATAGATGCCGATCGCCCACAGCCCCGTGTCGGTCCCCGCCGAAAAGCCGACGAGGACGAGCAGCACGCCCGACACGATCGCACCGATGTTGGGGATGAAGGCCAGCAGGCCGGTGAGCAGCCCCATCAGCGCCGCCATCGGGATGCCGACGGCCAGGCAGGCGAGCCAGGTCCCGATTCCTTCGACGATCATACCGAGCAGCCGTCCCGCCATCAGGCGGCGCAGCGTAAAGCCCATGCGCGCGGTCGTGATGTAGAAATCCTCGCGCGCCTTCATCGGCAGCATCCACGCGACCCCGCGTTCGTAAAGCCGCGGTTCGATCGCGAGGAAGATGCCGAGCACCATGATCATCACAAGGCTGGTCAGCGCGCCGACCACCGTGCCGAGTGCCGCGGTGACGCGTCCGACGGTGCCGGCCAGATTGTCGGTAATCGTCTTTGTATCGAGCTGGAGATTGCCCATGCCATGATCGCTGGCCCAGGCGGCAATGCGGTCGATCTGCGCCATCACGACCTTTTGCAGGGTCGCGGCCTGATCCGCGATCTGCGAGCCCGCGAACAGGATCGTCCACGCCATGAAGACGATGATCGCCAGGCACACGATCAGCAGCCGCCAGCCGCGCGCGATCGGCAGCGCCCGTCCGAGCAGGCGGGTGCCGCCGTCGAGCATCGAGGCGACGACGATGCCGGCGAAGATCAGCAGGATCGGCTGGATCAGAACGATGCAGGCGCCGATGAGCAGCGCGAGCCCGAACCAGACGCTCGCCCTGACGAGTTCGCTGCGGACCAGCTGGTTGCGGATATCGGTCGGGCCGGGGCTCTGGCGATCCGCCTTGGTCCGCGATTTTTCCGCTTCCGGTGGTTGCGCCATGCCCGTCACTCCCTGCCTGCTGCTGCTTCACGCTGCGGGTGCAAATCGGTTCCCGCGCGGTTCGGGCGGAGCCCGCGGACCCAGCTGAGCGGGTTGTACCATTCGGTCGTGCCGTCGGTCGAAAAGCTGATGATCTCGGCGCGTCCGGCGATAGCCTCGAACGGAACCGGGCCGCCGAGCCCCTTCATCGCGACGGGGACGCGGCTGTCGGCGCTGCCGTCGCGGTTGTCGCCCATCAGAAACAGGTGGTCGGCAGGCACCGTGATCGGGCCGTAATCGTCTGTCGCATAGCCGGGACCCATGTCGATCGTGTCGAATGTCGCGCCCCCGGGCAGCGTTTCGCGCACCACGGGCAGTTCGAGCACCATCTTGCCCGCCGCATCGCGCGTCACGAAGCGATAGAGCGTCGAATCGGGGCCGGGCAGGTTCGCGTCAACGGGGATCGAGAGCATCGGCTGCACTTCGCGCTTGATCGGCTTGCCGTTGATGATCAAGGCGCCGCCGCGCAATTCGATCGTGTCGCCGGGCAGGCCGATAACGCGCTTGATATAATCGACGCGCGTCACCGGATGTTCGAGCACGACGATGTCGCCGCGCCGGGGCAGGCGGCCGAACAATCGGCCCTTCATCTTTGGCGCGAGATGGAAGCTGACCGAAGCGTAGGACCAGCCATAGGGATATTTGCTGACGATCAGCCGGTCGCCGTTGCGCAAGCCGGGCATCATCGAATCCGAGGGGATGTAAAAGGGCTTGGCGACGCAGCTGTGGATGACGAGTACGAGCAGCAGGATCACGGCAATGTCGCGGATCAACTTGCCCCAACTCCCGTCGTCGGCCATTCTGGTCTTCTTTGCCATCATTGGTCCTTGATCGCTTCGATGATGACGAAGGCCTGTGCCCAGGGGTGATCATCGGTAAGCGTGAGATGGATATGGGCGCTGTGGCCCGCGGGGACCATCTGTGCGAGCCGTTCGGCGGCGCCGCCGGTCAACGCCAGCGTCGGGGCCCCCGAGGGCGCGTTGACGACGCCGATGTCCTTCATGAACACGCCGCGTTTGAAGCCGGTGCCCACAGCCTTGGAAAAGGCCTCCTTGGCCGCGAAACGCTTGGCATAGGTGCCGGCGCGGGTGAAGGGACGGCGCGCGGCCTTGGCACGCTCGATGTCGGTGAAAACGCGCTTTTCGAACCGCTCGCCGAAGCGGTCGAGCGAATTCTGTATCCGCTCGATATTGCACAGGTCGGAACCGAGGCCGATGATCATGCCGGACCCGGCAGAACGTCATAGCGAGGACCCGAAGGCGAAGAGGCGATCCAGAGCGGCGCAAGGCCGCCTCTGGATTGTTTCGCTCGCGCCACGCGCGAGTCTATCCTGAGCGCCTGCAAGGCAGTCGAAGGGCTCGCAATGACGAAATTGCTGTTCATCCCCGCGCCTCGTCCATCAGGGTGCGCATTCGGCGTACGGCGTCTTCGAGGCCGGTGAAGATCGCCTCGCCGATCAGATAGTGGCCGATGTTGAGTTCGGCGAGCTGGGGGATCGCGGCGACGGGAATGACATTCTCGTACGTCAGGCCGTGGCCGGCATGCGGTTCGATGCCGTTCTTCGCCGCGAGCGCCGCCGCGTCGGCGAGGCGGCGCAGCTCGGCGGCGCGTTCCTCGCCCTCGGCATGGGCGTAGCGGCCGGTATGGAATTCGACGACCGGTGCTTTCAGACGCATCGCCGCCTCGATCTGGCGCGCATCGGGTTCGATGAACAGGCTGACACGGATGCCGGCATCGGAAAGGCGCGCGACGATCGGCGCGAGATGATTGTGCTGCCCCGCGGCGTCGAGTCCGCCCTCTGTCGTCCGTTCCTCGCGCTTTTCGGGGACGATGCACGCCGCGTGCGGAGCGTGGCGCAGCGCGATCGCGAGCATTTCCTCGGTCGCCGCCATTTCGAGATTGAGCGGCAGGTCGGTCGCGGCCTGGATCCGCGCGAGGTCGTCGTCGCGGATATGGCGCCGATCCTCGCGCAGATGCGCGGTGATGCCGTCGCCGCCGACCGCCGCGACGATTTCGGCCGCGCGCACCGGGTCGGGATGTTCGCCGCCGCGCGCGTTGCGGATCGTCGCGACATGGTCGATGTTGACGCCAAGGCGCAGGCGGCGGGGGGCGGGGGCTGCCGTCATGCCGCCGCGCGGCTTCCCGGCTTGACCGCCGACGAGTCCGCGAGATGCGCGGGCAACTCGTCCGGCGCATAGGTCGGAAAGTTGATGGCGACGAGCGGGTAGAATGGGACGCCAAGGTCGACGCTGCCGCCCGACCGGTCGACGAGCGAGGCTTCGGCCACAACTTCGCCTCCCGCGGCGCGCACCGCCTCCATCGCTTCGCGCGACGACAGGCCCGTGGTCACGACATCCTCGACCATCAGCACCCTGGCGCCCCTGTCGATCTCGAAGCCGCGGCGAAGCTCGAAGGTGCCGGTGGGACGTTCGACGAAGATCGCCGGCTTGCCGAGCGCGCGGCCCATTTCGTGACCGATGATAACCCCGCCCATCGCCGGCGACACGACAAGGTCGATCGCGTGGCGCAGTTCGCGCGGCAGCTTGCCCGCCAGCGCGACCGCGAGCCGCCCGGCGCGCTCGGTATCCATCAGCACGCGCGCGCACTGCAGATAATATTCGCTGTGGCGGCCGGAGGAGAGCAGGAAATGACCGTGCAACAGCGCGTCGGCGGCACGGAACTCGGCCAGGATTTCATCGTCGGTCATGGGAGAAGCTTCTTTATATCCATTGCATCGCCGTCGGCGGCGACAGGGAGCGGGCAGGGCGAATTTGCCTGCTGCAAAATAGTGTTAGAGATGCTTGAGGCAAGCGGCAAGCGGGTCTATAGCCCCCGCGAGATTCAGCCCGTCCGCGAGCTGCCGTGACCTGTGTCCGGCGTTCGGCGGGGTGGGCTCGGGGATCGATAAAGACAACAGGCAACGGGCGGCACAATTCTTATGAAGAGCTTGAAAACCCTTGTAATTGCGGCAGCTTTGTCGCTGGGCGCGGTGGGCGCGGGCCACGCGCAGACGCCGGCGGAGGCGCCGGCAGCGACGGCCGCGGCGACTCCGGCCGCTGCCGGCGATGCCGCAGCGACGCCCGCGGGCGACGCGGCCGCCGCCCCGGCGGGCGATGCGACCTATGTTCCGATGAAGCCGACCGATGGCGTCGGGCAGCCGGTCGATGCGGGGATCAATTTCCAGACGCAGGAAAGCCCGATCGGCGAGCAGGCCTATTGGTTCAGCCACTATATGCTGCTGCCGATCATCACGGTGATTTCGCTCTTCGTCCTCGGCCTGCTGCTGTGGGTGATCGTGCGCTACCGCGCGAGCGCCAACCCGGTGCCGTCGAAGACGACCCACAACACCTTCATCGAGATCATCTGGACCGCCATTCCGGTGCTGATCCTTGCGGTGATCGCGGTCCCGTCGATCCGCCTGCTTGCGGCGCAATATGAACCGCCCAAGAAGGATGCACTGACGATCAAGGTCACCGGCTATCAATGGTATTGGGGCTATGCCTATCCCGATCAGGGCATCGGCGAATATGTCTCGAAGATGCTGACCGAAGACCAGGCGAAGGCGTCGGGCGAGCCCTATCACCTCGCGGTCGACAATCGCATGGTCGTCCCCGTCGGCAAGCAGGTGAAGCTGATCATCACCGGTGCCGACGTGATCCACAGCTTTGCGGTTCCCGCACTGTGGACCAAGATGGATGCGGTTCCGGGCCGTGCCAACGAAACGACCTTCACGGTGAACAAGCCGGGCGTCTATTACGGCCAGTGCTCGGAGCTTTGCGGCGTCGACCACGGCTTCATGCCGATCGCGGTCGAAGCGCTGCCGATGGACAAGTGGAAGGCGTGGGTCCGCTCGAAGGGCGGAAACCCCGACGGCCCCGAGGCCGCCGCGCCCGCCGCCGCGCAGCCGGCGCCCGAAGGCCCGATCGAGGCCGTCCGCACCACCGACGAAACGCCTGCCGCCGACACGGCTGCCGCGGCCGATGCCGCTGCGCCCGCCGCCGCGCCGGCTGCCAAGAATTAACAAGGGGTCCGACAGATGACCGATATCGCAGCGACTGCACCCGCGCACGGCCATGCCGATCACGCGCATGACGATCACGACACGCCGGGCTTTTTCGTCCGCTGGTTCATGTCGACGAACCACAAGGACATCGGCACCCTCTATCTGATCTTCGCGATCATCGCCGGCATCGTCGGCGGCGTGCTTTCGGGCATGATGCGCCTCGAGCTCGCCGAACCGGGGATCCAGTATCTCCAGGGCTGGGCGCAGTTCATGGGCGGCGCGGGCGACGCGACCGCGGGCAAGCATTTCTGGAACGTGATGATCACCGCGCACGGCCTGATCATGGTCTTCTTCATGGTCATGCCCGCGATGATCGGCGGCTTCGGCAACTGGTTCGTGCCGCTGATGATCGGCGCGCCCGACATGGCGTTCCCGCGCATGAATAACGTCAGCTTCTGGTTGACGGCGGTCGCCTTCGTCATGCTCGTCGGCTCGATGTTCGTGCCCGGCGGTAGCGGCAACGGCGCCGGCACGGGCTGGACGGTCTATGCCCCGCTGTCGACCAGCGGCTCGGCGGGGCCGGCGGTCGATATGGCGATCTTCTCGCTCCACCTCGCGGGCGCGGCGTCGATCCTCGGCGCGATCAACTTCATCACCACCATCTTCAACATGCGCGCACCCGGCATGACGCTGCACAAGATGCCGCTGTTCGTATGGTCGGTGCTCGTCACCGCCTTCCTGCTGCTGCTCGCGCTGCCGGTGCTCGCCGCGGCGATCACGATGCTGATCACCGACCGCAATTTCGGCACGACCTTCTATGATGCTACGGGCGGCGGCGATCCGGTGCTGTACCAGCACCTCTTCTGGTTCTTCGGCCACCCCGAAGTCTATATCATGATCCTGCCGGGTTTCGGCATCGTCAGCCAGATCATCTCGACCTTCAGCCGCAAGCCGGTGTTCGGCTATCTCGGCATGGCCTATGCGATGGTCGCGATCGGCGTTGTCGGCTTCATCGTGTGGGCGCACCACATGTTCACGGTCGGCATGAGCGTGAACCTGAAGATGTATTTCACCGCCGCGACGATGGTCATCGCCGTCCCGACCGGGATCAAGATCTTCAGCTGGATCGCGACGATGTGGGGCGGTTCGATCAGCTTCAAGACCCCGATGGTCTGGGCGATCGGCTTTATCTTCATGTTCACGGTCGGCGGCGTCACCGGCGTCGTGCTCGCCAACGGCGGGGTCGATACCGCGCTTCACGACACCTATTATGTCGTCGCGCACTTCCACTATGTGCTCTCGCTGGGCGCGGTCTTCTCGCTCTTCGCGGGCTTCTATTACTGGTTCCCGAAGATGACCGGCCGCATGTACAGCGAAGTGCTGGGCCAGTTGCACTTCTGGATCTTCTTCATCGGCGTGAACGTCCTGTTCTTCCCCCAGCACTTCCTGGGCCAGCAGGGCATGCCGCGCCGCTACCCCGACTATGCGGAAGCCTTCACCTATTGGCACCACATCTCGTCGATCGGCTATGCGATCATGGCCGTGGGGATGGTCTTCTTCTTCGTGAACGTCTTCTATTCGCTGTTCGCGGGCAAGAAGGCCGCCGACAATCCGTGGGGCGAGGGTGCGACGACGCTCGAATGGACGCTGTCGAGCCCGCCGCCGTTCCACCAGTTCAACGAACTGCCGCGTATCGCCTGACAAGCATGGCCTCCTGCTGACATCCTCGGCAGGGGGCGATCGCTTTTCCGGCCTGGAGTAAGCATGGCGCAAAGCCTGACCCATGGCGAAATGACGCTTCCGGCGGATTGGCGCGACCTGTTCGCGCTGACGAAGCCGCGCGTGATGTCGCTCGTCGTGTTCACGGCCCTGTGCGGATTGCTCGCGGCGCCGGGGCATGTGCATCCGGTCCTCGCCTTTTCGTCGATTCTCGCGGTCGCGCTCGGCGCCGGGGCGTCGGGGGCGCTCAACCAATGGTATGAGGCGGGGCTCGATGCGAAGATGAAGCGGACGGCGAACCGCCCGCTTCCTGCGGGGCGGCTCGACCGCCAGACGGCGCTGCATTTCGGCGTCGGGCTTGCCGCCTTCTCGGTCTTTCTGATGCTGTTTGCGGCAAACTGGCAGGCGGCGGTGCTGCTCGCGGTTTCGATCCTCTTCTATGTCCTCGTCTATACGATGTGGCTCAAGCCGCGGACGCCCCAGAATATCGTGATCGGTGGCGCGGCCGGGGCTTTCCCGCCGCTGATCGGCTGGGTGGCGGCGACCGGGACCGTCGCGCCGTTGCCGATCCTGCTGTTCCTGCTGATCTTCCTTTGGACGCCGCCGCATTTCTGGGCGCTCGCGCTGTTCGTGCGCTCCGACTATGCCGCCGCGGGCATTCCGATGATGCCGGTGGTCGCGGGCGAGCGTGCGACGCGTCGCCAGATCCTGCTCTATGCCGTCCTCATGGCCGCTGTGGCGATCGCGCCGTGGCCGCTTGGGCTGGCTGGCCCGGTCTATGGCTGGGCCGCGGTGCTCCTGTCGGCCGCCTTCGTGCTGCTGTCGGTGCCGGTCGGGCTGCGCACCGCGGGCGAGGGCGACCGGATGCAGCCCGAGAAGCGGCTCTTCGCTTTTTCCATCGCCTATCTGTTCATCCTGTTCGGCGCGGTCGTCGCCGACCATATGTGGCCGCTATGACCGACGATCCGACACCCGAACCCTTCGACGAAGCCGAATATCGCCGGCGCCAGCGCAGCCGTGCCAACCTGATGGGCTGGATACTGGGCGGTCTGGCGTTCCTGTTTTTCTTCATTACGGTGGCGCGGATGGTGGTGCCCAAATGACGAACGACGCGATCCGGAGGAAGAACAAGCGCCTGGCCTTCGTGGCCGCAACGCTCGCGCTCGCCGCGCTCGGCCTCGGCTTCGCGGCGGTCCCGCTCTATAATCTCTTCTGTCGCGTCACCGGCTATGGCGGGACCACCCAGCGGTACGATCCGGTCGCGGCCGCCGAGGAACCCAAGGTGCTCAGCGATACGGTCTCGGTGCGCTTCGACGCCAATGTGTCGCCGAAGATGCCGTGGAAATTCTATCCCGAGCATCCGCGCGACACGGTGACGATCGGCGCGCGCGACATGGCGATCTTCATCGCGAAGAATGAATCCTCGAAGCCGATCACGGGAACCGCGACCTTCAATGTCACCCCCGACCAGGCGGGTGAATATTTCACGAAGATCCAGTGTTTCTGCTTCACGCAGCAGACCTTGCAGCCCGGCGAGCAGGTGCGGATGCCGGTGCTTTTCTTCGTCGATCCGAAGATCAAGGATGATGTCGACGCGCGCGACATCCAGGAAATCACGCTTAGCTATACCTTCTACCCTGTGGACGAGGGGAAAAAGGCGAGCTAAGGCCGCGAACAACAGAGTCTAACAGGCCGGCTGGCGATGGGGAATCGCCGTGCTGGGGCAAACACGGGAACTGCAAAATGGCCGGTGCCAAACATCATGACTATCACCTCGTAAACCCCAGCGTCTGGCCGCTCTTCGGTTCGGTCGCGGCGCTCGTCATGTTCTTCGGGCTCGTGATGGCGATGCACGCCGACCATTTCGGCGGCGTCGGCAAATGGGTGCTGGGCCTCGGTTTCGTTGGCGTAACCCTGACCTTCTTCCAGTGGTGGGGCGACGTCATCAAGGAGGCGCATGCCGGCGACCATACGCCGGTGGTGCAACTGCACATGCGGTACGGCATGATCCTGTTCATCGCGTCCGAAGTGATGTTCTTCGTCGGCTGGTTCTGGGCGTGGTTCGATTTCTCGCTGTTCCCGGTGCCGGTCGAGATCGTCGACGGTGCGGTGACCTCGCTTTTCGGACAGGACGGCGCGGCGGCGATTACCCAGTGGCCGCCGGTCGGCATCCACGTCATCGATGCCTTCTCGCTGCCGTTGCTCAACACGTTGATCCTGCTCTGCTCGGGCACGACGATCACTTGGGCGCACCATGCGCTGATCCACGGCGATCGCGAAGGATTGAAGAAGGGGCTGTGGGCCACGATCATTCTCGGCGCGATCTTTTCGATGATCCAGGCCTATGAATATGCCCATGCGCCGTTCCCGTTCGGCACGATCAACTATACGTCGGCCTTCTACATGGCGACCGGCTTCCACGGTTTCCACGTGCTCGTCGGCACGATCTTCCTGATCGTCTGCCTGGTTCGCACCTACAAGGGCCACTTCACGCCGCAGCAGCATTTCGGCTTCGAAGCCGCGGCCTGGTACTGGCACTTCGTCGACGTCGTGTGGCTGTTCCTCTTCGTCATCGTCTATGTCTGGGGCGGCTGGGGCGCACCGGTAGCCGCGCACTGAGTTGACCGACCCGGACGACATCAAAACGGGGCAGCCGCCGCTTGGGCGTGCTGCCCTTTTTGGTCTGTGCCCTCAATGCGGGGCGCAGACGCTGTTCGACGGGCCGGTCAGATTTGCATCCCGATGCCGCGTGTGCGGGCTCGATTTCGACAGCTATAATGTCGGCGACGGCCCTGCGGCGTTCCTGACGATGATTATCGGCGCGCTGATCGTGGTCGCGGCGATCCTGGTCGACTTCGCGTTCGAGCCACCCCTGTGGGTCCATGCGATCCTGTGGGTGCCGATCACCGCCGCGGCGGTCGTCTATGGGCTGCGCATCGCGAAGGCGGCGCTGATTGCGAGCGAGCATCAGCGGCAGGCGGCCGAAGGGCGCCGGGCCGACGATACGCGCCATGACTGATCCGTCGCCGCCTTCGTCCCGCTTGCCGCTGGTGCCGACCTTGCTCGTCGCCCTTGCGGTTCTGATCATGGTGGCGCTGGGGATCTGGCAGCTCCAGCGCAAGGGAGAGAAGGAAGCGCTGATCGCGCTCTACGACCGCAATCGCGCGATGTCCGCGACGGTCGCCTATCCCGCGTTGCCACCCGTTCCCGACGCGTCGATGTTCCGCAAGAGCAGCGTGACCTGTCTCGAACCGGTGCGCTGGCTGCAACGCAGCGGCGCGGCGCGCGAAGGCGAGAGCGGCATCCGCATGATCGCCGATTGCCGTACCGGCGCCGAAGGGCCGGGCGCGCTCGTCGACATGGGCATCGCCGACGATTTCTCTGCCCCGGCGTGGAAGGGCGGGACGGTGCAGGGGACGATCGTGCCGGGTCCCGAGCAGCCCTCGCTGATCGAACGCATGACGGGCCGCGCGATCCCGGCGCGGCCGATGCTGGTTGCCGACACGCCCGCGCCGGGCTTGCGCGCCAGCGCGGTACCGAGCGGCGCCGACCTGCCGAACAATCACCTTGCCTATGCCGTGCAATGGTTCCTGTTCGCCGGCATTGCGGTGGTGATCTATATCCTGGCGCTACGCCGCCGCTTGCAGCGCTGACGTCGCACCGCTAGGCGCATCTGCGTCATGGACTATATCAGCACGCGGGGCTCGGCGCCCACCCTCGACTTTCGTGCCGCTACGCTCGCCGGACTGGCGAGCGACGGCGGGCTCTATGTGCCGGAGGCGTGGCCACGACTGTCTCCCGACGAGATCCGCGCACTGGCCGGGCTCGACTATGTCGAGACCGCGGTACGGGTCATCGCGCCATTCGTCGCCGGCGTGCTGTCGGAGGACGAACTGCGTGGGTTGTGTAAGGCCGCCTATGGCAGCTTCAGCCACGATGCGGTGACGCCGCTCGTCCAACTCGACCATCGTCACTGGCTGCTCGAGCTGTTCCACGGCCCGACACTGGCGTTCAAGGATGTCGCGCTGCAACTGCTCGGCCAGTTGTTCGAGACGTTCCTCGCCGGCGGCGACCGCGACATCACCATCGTCGGCGCGACGTCGGGCGATACCGGGTCGGCGGCGATCGAGGCGGTGGCGGGGCGCGAGCATATCCGCATTTTCATGCTCCATCCCGAAGGCCGCGTCAGCGACGTCCAGCGGCGCCAGATGACGACGGTGCTGGCGCCGAACGTCCACAATATCGCGATCGACGGCAGCTTCGACGATGCGCAGGCGATGGTGAAACGCCTGTTCGGCGACGAAGAGGCGCGCGGACAACTGACGCTGTCGGCGGTGAACAGCATCAACTGGGCTCGGCTTATGGCGCAGATCGTCTATTATTTCTATGCCGGCGTCCGCCTCGGCGCGCCCGACCGGGACATCGCGTTCAGCGTGCCGACGGGCAATTTCGGCGATGTTTTCGCCGGCTATGTCGCGGCGCAGATGGGCCTGCCCGTGGCGAGGCTCGTCGTCGCGACCAACGTCAACGACATCCTTCATCGCGCCTTGACTAGCGGCGATTACAGCGCGGGCAGCGTTACGCCGACCGCGACGCCGAGCATGGACATCCAGGTCAGCAGCAATTTCGAGCGGCTTCTGTTCGACCTGTCGGGGCGGGACGGCGGCGCGATCGCGCGGATGATGGGCGAGTTCGACGCCCATCGCGCGATGTCGATCCCCGAGGACATGCTCACCGGTGCGCGGCGCCTGTTTTCGAGCGCGCGGATCGACGGCGACGAAATGGCGCTCGCCTTGCGCTGGGCCCAGGAATGTGGCGGCCAGCTGATCGATCCGCACAGCGCGGTCGGGCTGGCGGCGGCGCGTGCGCTCGATATCGACGCCGATGTACCGATCGTCACGCTCGCGACCGCGCACCCGGCGAAATTCCCCGATGCCGTCGAGCGCGCAAGCGGGGTGCGCCCGCCGTTGCCCGCGCGGCTGGGCAATCTGTTCGATCGCGAGGAACGCTATGAGCGGCTTCCGGGCGATTATGAGGCGGTGAAGGCCCATATCCTCTCCGAAGCCGCCCGTGGCTGACCTGCTGCCCCTGAAGACGCTCGTCGGCGAGGGGTGGGACGACTACGGCCTGGTCGACAGCGGCGGCGGACGCAAGCTCGAACGCTATGGCGCCTATCGCTTCATTCGCCCCGAGCCGCAGGCGATGTGGGAACCGGCGCTGCCAGCGAGCGAATGGGACGCGGCAGATGGCGAGTTCGTGCCCGCGTCGGACGAGGATGGTGGCGGGCGCTGGTATTTTCAGGGGCCCGTGCCCGCCGAAGGCTGGCCGCTCGGCTGGCGCGAGACCCGCTTCACGGCGAGCTGCACGCCGTTCCGGCATCTGGGCTTTTTTCCCGATATGGCGCCGGTGTGGGACTGGCTGCGCGAGCGGGTCGCGGACAAGGCCGACCCCGCTTTCCTGAACCTCTTCGGCTATACCGGTGTCGGCAGTCAGGCGCTCGCCGCGGCGGGCGCTGCGGTCACGCATGTCGATGCGTCGAAGAAGTCGGTGGCACAGGCGCGTGAGAATGCCGAGCTGGCGGGGCTTGCCGACAGGCCGATCCGCTGGATCGTCGACGATGCGGGCAAGTTCGCCGCGCGCGAGGTGCGGCGCGGGCGCCGTTACGACGCCATATTGCTCGATCCGCCCAAGTTCGGTCGCGGCCCGAACAATGAGCGCTGGCAGATCGAGGAGGGACTGGCCCCGCTGCTTGCCGATTGCGGACAATTGCTCGATGCCGACAGCCGCGCGCTGTTCCTGACCGTTTATGCGGTGCGCATGTCGGCGCTGGCGATCGGCGAGCTGCTTGCGCAGAGGCTGGCGCATCTGCCGGGCATCGTCGAATGCGGCGAACTGGCGGTGCGCGAAGAGGCGAGGGGGCTGTTGCTCCCCACCGCCATCTTCGCACGCTGGAGCCGTTAGACCGGCTGGTTATACATCTCGGTCGGCCCCGGATATTCGCTGCCGTTGTCGGTGCCGACTTCGCGCGCGATCAGCGCGTTCGTCTGTTTGTTCAGCTTCATCACCGTCGCCTTGTGCTTCGGATCGAGTGCGAGATTGACGATCTCGCCGGGGTCCGCGTGCGTGTCATAGAGCTCCAGGTCGTTCATGGCCGTGAGCGTCTGCCAGTCGGTCGGCGTATGGTGGTGCGCCGGGGCGAAGTAGCGGGCAAATTTGTAACGCCCGTCGTGGACACCACGGTGCAGGCGGCGCTTCGACAGGTCGAAACGCTTGGAATAGTCGGGCTCGCCCGAGGGGAGGGTCGCGGTACGATCCTTCGTCGGTTCCCAATAATGGACGACGGCATAGTCGAAGAGATGCCCCTGCCGGTCGCGTTCGGTCTTTGCCGTGGGCGCAGAGAGCAGGCTCGATACGTCGATGCCGGGCAGGCCCGGGAAGCGGCTCGCCTGCTCGCCCGCGGACAGGCCCGCGAGGGTCATCAGCGTCGGGGCGATGTCGATCGCGCCCATCAGCCCCTTGGTGGTGCGCCCGCCGCCGAAATCGGGGTGGGCGATGATCATCGGGATGTTGGTTTCCTCGCGATACATCGTCGCGCCTTTCTGGCGCATCCCGTGCGCACCCGCGCGTTCGCCGTGGTCGCTGGTGTAGATGATGATCGTATTGTCGATCTGTCCGCTCTCCTTGAGCGCCCAGAGCAATTGCCCCAGGCGGCGATCGACGTCGCGCAGGCAATTGTAATAATAGTTGATGAAGCGGTGCCAGCTTTCCTCGTCGTCGTGGCGCATGATGCCATAGAAGAGGTCGTTGAGCCGCACGATCGCGCGATGCGCCTCGGGCTTGGTCGAAAGATCGTCCTTGTAGAAGCTCGCCGGCAGGTCGAACTTGTTGTCGACCTCGTAGATCGGGTCGCCCGGTTCGCGGCGCAGCGGGCCGAGGATGTTCGGGTCGGGGCGGCTTTCGGCCTGCTTGCCCGTCGCGTCATAGAACATGATGTCGTGCGGATTGACCAGGCCGACGACCTGGAACCAGGGCTTGCCGCCGGCCTTGTCGCGCCGCGCATAGTCGAAGATGGCGCGCGCCGCGTCGCCCGCGACATACATGTCGGCCTTGTACCCGTCCCACGTCAGCCCGACTTCCTCGCCGTCGAAGCCGTAATCGTGGAAGCCATATTTCTCCATCGCATTTTCGGTGGTCGGATAGATGCCGCCGGGGACACGCGCCCAGTCGCGTTCGTAGTTGATGCGGCTCAAATGCCACTTGCCCTTGTAGCTCGTGTAATAGCCGGCGGCCTGCATCATGTGGCCGAGCGTCGGCATGTCGTCGGCGGCGACGGGATAGGGGGCATTGTCGCTGTTGAGGAACAGGCCCGTCTGTTGCGTGTGGTGCCCCTGAAAGATCGTCGAGCGCGACGGGGTGCAGGGGGTCGTGTGGACATGATAGTTTTCGACGAGCAACCCGCGTTCGAGCAGTTCGCGGTGCGCGGGCAGCTTTTCCAGCAGGCCGGCGGGATAGCTCGCCATGCTCTGCTCCTGATCGGTGACGATCATCAGGACATTATAGGGTTTTCCATTCTTCGCGAGCGCCGGCCCCGCGACCCCTGCGGCGGCGAGCGCGCCCATGCCTCCGACGAATGTGCGGCGATCGACATCCCAACCCATCTTGCTCTCCCATCCTGTCCCGTCGTCATGGAAAAGGCCCGCGGCGCTGGGACGCGCGCCGCGGGCCGGGATCGCGTCAGAATTTGAACGCGACGTCCACACCGAATTCGCGCGGCGGTTGATAGAATTGCTGGATCGGCGTCGCGCCCGCCGAAATCGCCCCGGAGATGACCTCCTGGTTGGTCAGGTTCGATCCATAGAGGGTGACCTTCCACCGGTCGTCCAGTCCCGCGACCGCGATGCTTGCGTTCACCAGCATCACTTCCTTGCGATAATAGCCCGGATCATTGTCGCGGCCCCAGGTGTTGAAGCGGCTCGAATAGCGCCCGTCGCCGTGCAGTTTCACTTCGCCGAAGCCGGTCGGAATGACATAATCGGCCGACAGGCTGCCGCTCCATTTGGGCGCATTGGCCAGCTCGAGATACGTCGAATCGGTGGGCACCGCGAAGGTGCCGTTGGGAACGCCGTTAATCAGGATCGGCGTCGCCGGGGCGCACTGGCCCGGTTCGGGCGAGCCATCGGTGAACACACCGTTCGTATCGGCGCAAAAGTCCGTATAGCGCGCATGGAGATAGGCAAGGTTCGCGCCGAAGGTCAGCCCCGGTGCCGGACGCAGCAGCGTCTCGACCTCGAAGCCATAGATTTTCGCCGCCGCGACATTGGTCGTGATATTTTCGGGCCGCACGGCGCCCATCTTCGTCACCGAGCTTTGCAGGTTGCGGTAGTTGTTGACGAAGCCCGCGACGTTGAAGCGCAGCAACCGGTCGAACAGATCGGTCTTGGCGCCGACTTCGAACGCATTCACCCGCTCGGGGTCATAGGGGCCGATATTTTCGGGCGTGGTGCCGCGCGAATTATAGCCGCCCGCCTTATAGCCCTGCGAATAGTTGGCATAGAGCATCGCGGAGGGCGACAGCTTGTATTCGACCGTCAGTCGGGGAGTGAATTCGGCCCAGCTGTTGTTGAGATTGCTCTGGAAGGACGAGCGCTGGATGTCGTTGATCAGGACCTGCGTGCCGATGTCGTATTTCTTTCGATCATGGCTGTAGCGTCCGCCGATCGACAAGGTCAGGCTGTCGGTGGGATGCGCGTTGACGAGCGCGAAAAGCGCATAGCTTTCGGTGTCCTGGTGAAGCTGCGCCAGAGTGGTCGTCGTCGGATTGGCAAGCACCGTGTTGAACTGGCGCCATTTGTCTGCCTGGTAATAGGCGCCGACCACGAAATCGACGGGTTCGTCGGCGGGCGAGACATAGCGCAGCTCGGCGCTCTTCGATTCGCCTGAAAAGTCACGCGAGACGTCGAGTTGCGGGGCCGGATCGATCAGGCCGTCGAAGTCGCCGCGCGTGACATAGGTCAGGTGGCGATAGCCGAGGACGGCGGCGATGCTGCCGTAGCCGACGTCGAGGTTGGCGTTCCACGACCCGCCATAGCTTTCGGTATTGGCATAGGGATCGAAGGGCACCGCCGACTTGCGCACGTCGGTTTTTACTTCGTCGGGAAGCAGGTCCCAGCTCGGGTCGCCGTTGTCGAGGACGTGCGGCGCCGGCCCGGTCGTCTTTTGCTTGAGCCAGTCGACGACGAGGGTCGATGTGAACGGGCCACCCTTGTCGTAGTTGAGCGCACCGCGCACCGATTTGACATTCGCGGTGTTCAGTTTGTTGCCGGTGACCACGTTGCGGCTGTAGCCGTTATAGTCGCGGAAATTGACCGAGATCTTCGCCGCAAGCGCGTCGTCGAGAAAGCGGCCGCTGTTGATCTTGCCGCGGAACTGCTTGAGGCCGTTCGAACCGGCGGTGAGCCGCACCTCGCCGCCGAAATCGTCGGTCGGGCGCGAGGTGATGACGTTGATCGTGCCGGCGAGGTTGTTCTTGCCGAACAGCACGCCCTGCGGCCCTTTCAGCACCTCGATGCGCTCGACATCGAAGAGGTCGAGCATCGTGCTGGAAACGAAGGGGATATAGACGCCGTCGATGATCGTGCTGACCTTCGGATCGGCGTTGGGGTCGGGATCCGAGGTGCTCATGCCGCGGATCGAAATCATCGGAACATTCGCCACGAGCCCCTGCGTCTGAAGGACGACATTGGGCGCGATGCCGTTCAGGCTGGTGATATTGGTGCTGCCGCTCGCTTCGACCATCTCGCTGTTGAAGGCGGCGATGGCGATCGGAACGTCTTGCACGCTTTCGCTGCGGCGCTGCGCGGTGACGACGATATCGGAGCCATAGCTTTGTGCTTCGACCGCGGCGTCCGCGCCGTCGGCGGGCGGCGTATCGGCGGTCTGGGCGTGAACAGGATTTGCCATCAGGGCGGCGCCGGCCGCGGACAGCAATAGGAATGCGCTTTTCATTTCATCCTCCCGAACCGGCCGTGCGTCATCGCCTTCCTGCACGCGCTATCGCGGCGGAAATGCGGCAGCGCATCCGGCCATCTCTTTTCGTTTCGGGAGTGGGCCGCTTGGCGGCCATGCCAGATCGTCCGAGAGGGCAGGGGGAATTTTCCCCTTTTTGCACCCTGTCTTCGCGGACTGAGTCGTCCCGCTCCCGCATCCTTGGTAGCACGGGAAAAAAATACTTCAACTACTAAGTAATTTGCTTCGCCGCTGCCAGCGGGCCTTGCGTTTGCGTGTCGAGCTTCGATATAAGTTAGAAATCTAAGTAAATTCGGAATGCGCGAATCGGCGCGTTTCGGGGGCATCGAATTTTGGCAGGGGACGCCGAATGGCGGCGGCGCGCACATTATACGACAAGATCTGGGACGCGCATGCCGTGGTCGAGGATGAGGGCGAAACGTTGCTCTATGTCGATTTGCACCTGCTGCACGAGGTGACCTCGCCGCAGGCATTCGCCGCGCTCGACGCCGCGCGGCGCCCGGTCCGACGTCCGGAGCGTGCGCTGGCGCTGTCCGATCACAATGTCCCGACCGAGGGTCAGGCGGCGGGACCGTCGGCGGTCGCCGACGCCCAAGCGCGGGCACAGCTCGAACGACTGGCGACGAATGCCGACCGGTTCGGCATCGAGCGGTTTGCGATGGGGGATGCACGCAATGGCATCGTGCACGTCGTCGGCCCCGAGCAGGGACGCTCGCAGCCCGGGATGACGATCGTGTGCGGCGACAGCCATACCTCGACGCACGGCGCGTTCGGCGCGCTCGCTTTCGGAATCGGCACCAGCGAGGTCGAGCATGTGCTTGCGACGCAGACGATCCGGCAGCGGCGGTCGCGCAACATGCGGATCGGGGTCGAGGGTCGGTTGGCGGCCCACGTATCGGCGAAGGATCTGGCGCTGCATATCCTGGGCGCGATCGGCGTCGATGGCGCGGCGGGCCATGTCGTCGAATATGCGGGGGAGGCCATTCGCGCGCTGTCGATGGAAGCGCGGATGACGCTGTGCAACCTCAGCATCGAAATGGGCGCGCGCGCGGGCCTGGTCGCTCCCGACGCCGTCACCTTCGCCTATCTGCAAGGCCGTCCCGCCGCCCCTGCCGGGGAGGCGTGGGCGAGCGCGATGACACGCTGGCGTGCACTGGCGAGCGATGCCGACGCCCGCTTCGACCGCGAGGTGACGATCGACGCCGCGGCTGTGCGCCCGATGGTGAGCTGGGGCACCAATCCGTCGCAGGTCGTCGCGATCGACGGCGTGGTCCCCGATCCCGCCACGCTGCCGGACGGCGAACGGCGGGCGGCGGCCGAGCGGGCGCTCGCCTATATGGACCTGGCGCCCGGCACGCGGCTGGCCGGTACGCGGCTCGACCGGGTGTTCATCGGCAGTTGCACGAACAGCCGGATCGAGGACCTGAGGCTGGCGGCCGACGTGGTGCGGGGGCGTAGCGTCGCGCGGCATGTGCGCGCCATGGTGGTTCCGGGGTCGGGACTGGTCAAGCAGCAGGCGGAGGCCGAAGGGCTGGACCGCGTTTTCCGCGAGGCGGGGTTCGACTGGCGCGAACCCGGTTGTTCGCTATGCGTGGGGATGAATCCCGACCGGCTGCAACCCGGCGAACGCTGCGCATCAACCTCTAACCGCAATTTCGAGAATCGGCAGGGGCGCGGCGGGCGTACGCACTTGATGAGCCCGGCGCTGGCGGCAGCAAGCGCAATCGCGGGAGCGATCGCGGCGCCCGAAATGCTCTAGGGCACCGATTCGAACCGCGCGATCGCGTCGTCGTGGCGCAGGGTCCGGGCGATATCGTCGAGCCCCTCGAGCAGGACGCGGCGATCGTCGGGATCGATCGCGAACGCGATCGTTTCGCCCGACGGCAGGCGAATATGTTCATCCTCCAGGTCGACTTCGATCGGCGCATATTGCGATCGCTCGATCTCGTCGCGCAACCGGGCGCAGGTCGCATCGGGAAGGCGGATCAGGAGCAGGCCATTCTTGCGCGCATTGCTTGCGAAAATGTCGCCGAAGCTCGGCGCCACGACGCAGCGGATGCCGAAATCGACGAGCGCCCACGCGGCATGCTCGCGCGACGAGCCACAGGCGAAATTGCGATCAGCGACAAGGATCCCGGCGGCGCGGCACGCCGGATGATTCAGGATGAACTCCGGCCGTTCGCTCCCGTCCTCGCGGTAGCGCAGCTCCTGGAACAGGTGGCGGCCGAGACCTTCGCGCGTCAATGCCTTCATAAAGCGCGCAGGGATGACCATGTCGGTGTCGACATTGGCGAGCGACAGCGGCGCGGCGGGCGCGCGCAGCCGGGTGAACTTCTGCATCGATGCAGGCTCCTCGATACTAACTTAGTATTCTAAGTAAATTGCCGAGGGCTATTTGTCCAACGCAATCGCCGCCTTACCGAAAGGCGGACGGTCGAAAGACGGTTGCCGCCGGATTCTTCGGGCTCTAAGATTTGCCAAAGGCGCGGCCGCAAAGGTCGACGCCGGGGCGCCCGCAGGGGAGGACGAATTTGGCTAAAACAGAACAACGCTACCGGCATCCCGCCGAATATTACACCGATCCGGAAAACAGCATCGGCTATCTGGCCCGCATCGTCTTCCGGTCCTTTTCCCGCCTGCTCGAGCGCAAGACGCTGGCCTATGACGTGTCGGCGGGGCAATGGCGCTTCCTGCGCCAGCTCTGGCGGGAGGACGGCATCACCCAGCGCGAATTGTCGGAACGCGTCGGGATGCGCGAGCCGACCACGGTGGTCGCATTGAAGGGGCTGGAGAAAGCGGGGCTGATCACGCGCAAGAAGACATCCGAGGATCGCCGCAAGACCTTCATCTTCCTGACGCCGCACGCCCGCAAGCTCGAGCTGGTGCTCGCCCCCATGAACGCGGAAATTCACGAGATCGCGACGCGCGGCATGACCGATGTCGAAGTCGAACAGCTCCAGTCGCTGATGCGCCGCGTCATCGGCAACCTCGCCGACGAGACGCAGCAACTGTCGGTGCTGTCCGAAATCAAGGCTTGATCGCAGCAGCACGACATTGCAGGAGCATCCGGGCATAGGTTAGTATTCTAATCATTTTGTTCGGGGAGCAGCGATGACCAGCATAGCCGTAATCGTGGGCAGCACACGCGAGGGCAGTTACAACCGGGCGCTGGCGCGCCTCGCGATCGACCGACTTCAGGCGCACGGCGCCACGGTGACCGCGGTCGACCTCGCCGAGCTCGACCTGCCGATCTATTCGGACAGGCTGGAAAAGACCGATTTCCCCGCCGATGCGCTGGCGCTCAAGCAGCTACTGGCGGCGCACGACGGGCTGCTCGCGGTGTCGCCCGAGTATAATGGCTCGGTGCCGGCGTTGCTGAAGAACGCGATAGACTGGGCATCGCGCCCTACCGGCGACGAGGGACCGGTGGCGCTGACCGCGTTTCGCGGCAAGGCGGCGGCGATCATGTCGGCGTCTGTCAGCCCGTTCGGCGGGCTGCGCGGGCTGATGCACCTGCGCCAGATCCTGACGACGATCCAGATGATCGTGATCCCCGAACAGGTCCTGGTGCCGCTCGCCCACGCCGGTTTCGACGAGGACGGCAGTCTGAAGGAGGCGTTACCCGCGACGCTCGTCGACATGACGGCGGCCCGACTGGTTCAGGTCGCCGGAGCGCTGGCGCCTTAGTTAAGCCCGGCGGCGTCTGACCGGCGCCGCGTCGGAGCCGCGCTGGACATTGTCGCCCCAGTCGGCCTCGAGCGTTTCGAGCAAGGCGTCGAAGCGTTCGTGGCCGAGCTTGTCGGCGAGCTGTTCGGCGAGCGCGTCCATCGCCTGCTGCGCATCATGGCGCATCCGCGTGCCAAGGTCGGTCAGCGACACGATCATGTGCCGCCGGTCGGACGGATCGACATCCAGCCGGACGATGCCGAGCTCGACGAGCTGGCCGATCGTGCTGTGGATGGCCTGCCGCGACAGGCCGAGGTTGCGCGCGATGTCCGACGGGCGCACGATGCCGCTGACGATATTTGTCATCACCATCGATTGCGGACGGCTGACGTCGGGCCATCCATGATCGTGAAGCCGCGCCTGCAATCCCTCGTCGAGCCAGCAGAAGCGTTGGAATAGTGCGATGATGAGTTGATTGGTCCGCATGTTGCCGTCGCGATAAGCCCCTGTTGCCGGGCCGATTGCCGACCGGCTCACGCTAGAAGAAGGGTGGGGGCGAGGCAAGGCGAAGCGGCATTGCATCGGAAAATTGCTTAGTATACTATCTTTTTAATCGACGAGCCGTTATCCGGCCGCGAACGGGAAAGGGAGAGTCGCTTCGTCATGGACGGACTGATGCAGAATGTGCCGCTGACGGTCGATCGCATCCTCGATCATGCCGCCGCCTGGCACGGCAATCGCGAGATCGTGTCGCGCGATGCCGACGGGCGGGTGACCCGCTCGACCTATGCCGAGGTCCATGCCGATGCGAAGCGCGTGTCGAATGCGCTCGCGGCAGAGGGCATCAAGCCGGGCGACCGCGTGGCGACGATGGCGTGGAATGGCGCGCGGCACCTCGCCGCCTGGTATGGCGCCGCCGGGATGGGCGCCGTCCTGCACACCCTCAATCCGCGGCTGTTCCTCGAACAGATCGCCTATATTGCGAACCACGCAGAGGACCGATTGTTGATCGCCGATCCGGCGGTGGCCGACCTGGTCGAAGAGCTGTTGCCCCAAGTGCCGTCGATCGAGAAGGTGATCTTCTTCTGCGACCGCGCCTCGCTTCCCGAAACCAGCTTCGACGCCGTGGCGTTCGACGACTGGATCGCCGGGCATCCCACCGACTATCGATGGGGCGATTTCGACGAAAACGCCGCGTGCGGGCTGTGCTACACCAGCGGGACGACGGGCAACCCCAAGGGGGTGCTCTATTCGCACCGCTCGAACTATGTTCACGCGCTGATGACCTTGCAGCGCGACGCGCTCGCGCTGTCGGCGCGCGACACGGTTCTGCTGGTGGTGCCGATGTACCACGCCAACGCGTGGGGGGTCGTCTATTCGGCGCCCGCGGTCGGGGCCAAGCTCGTGTTGCCGGGGCAGCGGATGGACGGCGAGTCGATCTATAATCTGATCGAGGCGGAGGGCGTCACTTACTCGGCGGCGGTGCCGACGGTGTGGCAGATGCTGCTTCACTATATGCAGGAAAACGACAAGCGCTTTACGACGCTACAGCGCGTCACGATCGGCGGGTCGGCCTGTCCCGAATCGCTGATCCGCACCTTCCGCGACGATTATGGCGTCGACGTTATCCAGGGCTGGGGGATGACCGAAACCTCGCCGCTCGGCACGGTGTCGGTGCCCCAGGCATCGGTCGCCGCGAAATCGGACGCCGAGCAGATGGCGTACAAGCTCAAGCAGGGGCGGCTGCTCTGCGGGCTGGAGATGAAGCTGGTCGACGACGCGGGCAACCGCCTGCCGCACGATGGCAGGACCCCGGGCCGGCTGATGATCAAGGGGCCGACGATCGCGCGCGGCTATTTCGGCGGCGAGGGCGGCGACGTGCTCGACGCGGAGGGCTTTTTCGACACCGGCGACGTCAGCACGATCGACGGCGAAGGCTATATGCAGATCACCGACCGGGCGAAGGATGTCGTCAAGTCGGGCGGCGAATGGATCAGCTCGATCGAGATAGAGAATATCGCGACCGGACATGATGCGGTCGCGGTCGCGGCGGTGGTCGGCGTGTCGCATCCCAAATGGGACGAGCGGCCGATCCTGCTGTGCCAGCTCAAGCCCGGAGTCAGCGCGAGCGCCGACGACATCAAGGCCTATCTCGACGGCAAGATCGCCAAATGGTGGATGCCCGACGACATCCTGTTCGTCGAAGAAATCCCGCTCGGCCCGACCGGCAAGATCGACAAGAAAGCCATCCGCGCGGGGTTGGAGGGATATGAGCTGCCCTTCGAGGCGACGCGCTGACATGTTCCCCGCCGATGACAAGATATAGCAAGCAGGAGAGAGACTGATGGACCCCAACGGGATCGAAGGACTGGACGCGCAATTCATCGGCCGCGTTTCGCCGACCGCGCCGCGGATTCAGGCGGGCGGACACCCGTGTCAGGGCATCTACTGGACGCAAAGCGGCACGCGCCCGAAAGTCGCGATCATCGCCACCCACTATAATGTCGATTTTTCCGAACATTATATCGCGCCCTATTTCGCGCGGCAGGGCTTTGGCTTCCTCGGCTGGAACACGCGCTATCGCGGGGTCGAGGATCAGTTTCTGCTCGAACATGCGATCGTCGACATCGGCGTGGGCATGAAGTGGTTGAAAGAAGAAGCGGGCGTCGAGCACATCGTCATCCTCGGCAATTCGGGCGGCGGCTCGCTGATGGGCGCCTATCAGGCCGAAGCGATCGCGCCGACGCTGACAGATCGCCTGCCATCGGCCGGGCAGGACGCGCTCGCGCAGTTGGTCAAGGGCGACCTCTATATTAGCTTCAATGCGCATCAGGGGCGGCCCGAGGTGCTGACCGACTGGATGGATGCGTCGGTGATCGACGAGAATGATCCGGTGGCGACCGACCCCGAACTCGACCCGTTCAACCCCGAGAACGGCCCGCCCTATTCGGACGCGTTCATCGCGAAATACCGTGCCGCACAGCGCGCGCGCAACCAGCGCATCACCGACTGGGCGAAGGCCGAGCTGAAGCGGCTGAACGACGCGGGCATCCCCGACCGCATCTTTCCGATGTTCCGGTGTTGGGGCGACATTCGCTGCGTCGATCCGGCGATCGACCCGTCGGACCGCAAGCCCAACTGGTGCTATCGCGGCGATCCGGCGATCGCCAACCGCACCCCCAGCATCGGCCGCGCGAACACGATAAAGACGTGGCTCAACATGTGGAGCCTCGAAACCTCGCCGTGTCAGGGACAGCCGCATCTCGCCAAGCACGACACCCCTGCGCTCGTCGTGCAGGGCACGGCCGACACCGGCGTCTTCCCGAGCGATGCGCGCAAGATCTTCGATTTCCTCGGCTCGCAGGACAAGACGCTCGAATTGATCAAGGGCGCGCATTATTTCGAGGATTCGATTGAGGAGCGTCAGAATGCCGCCGACCTGGTCGGCGCCTGGATTCGGGAGAAGCTGTAAGTGGCAACGGCCGGCGCCGCCATCATCGACGATCTGCGCGGCGCCGGGTTGACCGTGGCTGACGGCGCAGTGCCCGAGCCGCTGACCGGCGGCGTGTCGTGCGACGTGTGGAAGGTCGAGACGGCGGATGGCCCGGTCGTGGTCAAGCGTCCCCTCGAACAGTTGCGCGTCGCCGCCGAATGGCACGCACCGGTCGAGCGCGGCGCGAGCGAGGTCCGCTGGCTGCGCCGCGCGCGCGCCGTCGATCCGCGCATGGTGCCCGAAGTGCTCGCCGAACTGCCCGCCTATGGCTTTGCGATGCGCTTCCTTTCCGGCGCGCCGGTGTGGAAGGACGAGCTCGTTGCCGGGCGCGTCGATGCAGATTTTGCCGCGGCGGTCGGCGCGCGGATCGCCGCGGTGCATGCAGCGACCGCGGGCGATGCCGCCGTGCGCGACGCGTTCCCGACCGATGCGATGTTTCGGGCGCTCCGCGTCGATCCTTTCCTGCTGTATGTCGCCGAGCATGATGCCGAACTCGCGCCGGCGCTCCGTGCGCTCGCTGCGGATCTGTCGGATCGCAAGATTGCGCTCGTTCATGGCGACGTCAGCCCGAAGAACATTCTGGTGGCGGCCGACGGCCCGGTGTTCCTCGATGCCGAGTGTGCCGTCTATGGCGATCCCGCCTTCGATCTGGCTTTCTGTACGACGCACCTGTTGTTGAAGACGGTGTGGCTCGGCGATGCGCGGCTGCGCGAGGCAGCAACGGCGATGGTGGCCGCCTATCGAGAGCACATCGACTGGGAAGTGCCGGCGGAGCTGTTGTCGCGCGCCGGAAAGCTCACCGCTGCGTTGCTGCTCGCGCGCGTCGAGGGCAAGTCGCCCGCACCCTATTTGACCGAACCCGAGCATCGGCGTGTTGTCCGTGAGCAGGCGCGCGCGCTGCTGTTGGCGCCCGCCTCGCTCGATCGGCTCGTCGCTCATTGGAAAAGGACAATGACATGACTTCGCGTATCGCCTCCGTCACCGGCCGCCAGCTCTGGGATTCGCGCGGACGCCCGACGGTCGAGGCCGAAGTGACGCTCGAATCGGGGGCGGTCGGCCGCGCTATTGCGCCGGCGGGCGCATCGCGCGGCGCGCACGAAGCGATCGACCTGCGCGACGGCGGGGCGGCCTTTGGCGGCTTCGGCGTCAATGGCGCGGTCGCGGGCATCGGTGCCGAGATCGCCGGCGCGATCGCCGGAATGGACGCGCGCGACCAGGCGGCGGTCGACACGGCGCTGTGCGACCTCGACGGGACCGCGAACAAGGCGCGGCTCGGCGCCAACGCCGTCGTCGCGGTGTCGATGGCGGTGCTCCATGCCGCGGCGGCCGACGCGCGCGAGCCCTTGTGGCGCTATCTGGCGGGGGGGACGGCCGTACGTATCCCGCTTCCCGAAATCCAGATTTTCGGCGGCGGCGCCCACGCCGGGCGGCGTACCGACGTGCAGGACTTCATGGTGATGTGCCCCGCCGCCGGCAGCTTCCGCCGCGCGCTGGAGATCACCGACGACGTCTATCGCGCCGCAGGCAAGCTGATGGAGGAAAAGGGGCCGCTGTCGGGGGTCGCCGACGAAGGCGGCTGGTGGCCCAATTTCGCGTCGAACGAGGATGCGCTCGACACGCTGACCCGCGCGATCGAGGCGAGCGGGTATCGCGCGGGCGAGGATGTGTTCATCTCGCTCGACATCGCGGCGAACGAATTCGGCGATGCGTCGGGATACCGCCTCGCGCTCGACGACCGGCGGCTGTCGGGCGAGGAGATGGCGGCGCGGATCGTCGAATGGGCGGGACGCTATCCGATCCTGTCGATCGAGGACCCGGCGGGGCAGGACGACTGGGCCACGATGGCGGCGGTCACCGCGGCGATCGGCGAGCGCGTCCAGATCATCGGCGACGATGTGCTCGTCACCAATGCGGCGCGGGTTGCGCGCGCCGGCGAAGCGGCGGTGTGCAACGCGGCGCTGATCAAGGTGAACCAGGTCGGCACGGTGACCGAGGCGAAGGCCGCGCTCGACGCCGCCGCGCAGCGCGGCTGGGGTACGATCGTTTCGGCGCGTTCGGGCGAGAGCGAGGATGTCACCATTGCGCATCTCGCGACCGGCTGGGACGCGGGTCAGTTGAAGGTCGGCAGCTTCACGCGTTCGGAACGCATGGCGAAGTGGAACGAGATGCTGCGGATCGAGGAGGCGATGGGCGCCGATGCCGAGTGGGCGGGCTTTTCCGCCTTTGCGGCGCCGATCGGGCGGGTCGCGGCATGATCGTCCTCCACGCCCGGCCGAGCCCCGGCTTTCGCGAAGGCGTCGATGCGATCTTTGGCCCCGACACCGTCGTCCATGTCGACGAGGCGGCTCCACTCGACGCGGTAGCGGGCGAGATCACCGCGCTGCTCCATGTGCTGACCCCGGTGACCGCCGAGTTCATCGCGTCGGCGCCGCAGCTCCGGCTGATCCAGAAGCTCGGTGTCGGGGTCAACACGATCGCGCTCGATGCGGCGCGTGAGGCGGGGGTCGCGGTATGCAACATGCCCGGCACCAACAGCCAGGCGGTCGCCGAGATGGCGCTGTCGCTGATGATGGCGGTGCTGCGCCGCACCTGCTTCTTCGATGCGCGCGCCCGCGCCGGCGAGGGGTGGACCGCCGATCCGTCGGAACTCGATGCGGTCGGCGAGATTGCGGGGCGCACCGTCGGGCTCGTCGGTTTCGGCCATTCGGCGCAGCGGCTCGCCCCGGTGCTCGAGGCGCTGGGGGCGACGGTCGTCTATACCGCGCGCAGCGAAAAGGCGCTGCCCTATGCCTATCTCCCGCTCGACCGCTTGCTGGCAACGAGCGATATCGTGTCGCTCCACATTCCGCTCACCGACGACACGCGCGGCGCGATCGATCCGTTCGCGATGAAGAAGGGGGCGGTGCTGGTAAATACCGCGCGCGGCGAACTGGTCGACGAGGCCGCACTCGTCCGGGCGCTTTCAACCGGGCATCTGCGCGGCGCGGGGCTCGACGTCTTCGCCGAGGAACCGCTGCCGCGCGGCAACCCGCTGCTCGGCCTGCCGAATGTCGTGCTCGCGCCGCATATCGCATGGCTGACCCCCGAAACGCTCGTCCGCAGCCTGACGGTGGCGCACGAGAATATCCGCCGGCTCGGGGTGGGCGAACCGCTTCTGCACCGCGTCGTCTGAGCATGAAAACCCCGTTCGCCCCGAGGAGCCGTTGAGCTTGCCGAAATGGCGTCTCGAGGGGCCTTGGCGGGGCGCTTAGGTCCTTCGAGAAGGGCCTTCGCCGAGGCTCAGTCCTTCCTCAGGACGAACGGACAGAAGGAATGAACCCATGACTCTCCCCATCGTCCTCATCACGGGCCAACTGCTGACCGACGCCGTATGGCAACCGCTGCTCGACGCGTGGAGCGACCGAGAGGTCATCGTCGCCGACAATCGCAACGACGACACGATCGAAGGCTTCGCGCAGCGGCTGCTCGACGATGCGCCGCCGAAATTCGCGCTCGTCGCGCACGCGATGGGCGGTTTCGTCGCGTTCGAGGTGATGCGCAGGGCGCCCGACCGGGTCGCGAGGCTCGCGCTGATTTCGACCCTCGCGTCGGCGGACGGCCCGGCGCAGACCGCACGGCGACAGGGCTATATCGATCTGGTCGAGAGCGGCAAGTTCGAGCAGGTGGTCGAAGAGCGCATCCCGATCCTGTTTCCCGAAGAAAAGCGGGACGACGCGCAACTGCTGGGCCTTGCACGGCGGATGGCGGCGGACACCGGCGCCGAAACCTTTCTTGCCCAGCAGCGGGCGATCATGGCGCGAATCGACAGCCGTCCGCGGCTCGGCGAAATCGCTGTGCCCACGTTGCTGATCTGGGGCGAGAAGGACGGTATCACCAGCCGCGCGCACCATGACGAGATAGCGGCGGCGATCCCCGGAGCCCGGCTGGAGGTCGTGCCGGGGGCAGGGCATCTGCCCACCGTCGAGGCCCCCGATGTGGTGGGGGCCCTGCTGAGCGAGTTTATCGACGGATGACGAAAAAATGGCGGGAATCCAATCGGATTCCCGCCACAGCTAAAAGGCATCTGAGAGGTCCCCCGGCATTCGCCGGGGGATAAAAGGCCCTAGTTGACGGCCTTGTCGACCAGCTTGTTCTTTGCAATCCACGGCATCATTGCGCGCAGCTGCGCGCCCGTCTGTTCGATCGGATGCGCGGCGGCGGCCTTGCGGCTCGCCTTGAGTTCGGGCTGGCCGGCTTGGTTGTCGAGGACGAAATCCTTGACGAAACGGCCCGAGGTGATGTCGGCGAGGACGCGCTTCATTTCGGCCTTGGTCTCGTCGGTGATGATCCGCGGGCCCGTTTTGATGTCGCCATATTCGGCGGTGTTCGAGATCGAATAGCGCATGTTCGCGATACCGCCTTCATAGAGAAGGTCGACGATCAGCTTGGTTTCATGGAGGCACTCGAAATAGGCCATTTCGGGGGCGTAACCAGCCTCCACCAGCGTTTCGAAACCCGCTTGGATCAGATGGGTGACGCCGCCGCAGAGTACCGCCTGTTCGCCGAAGAGGTCGGTCTCGCACTCCTCCTTGAACGTGGTTTCGATGATGCCGCTGCGTCCGCCGCCGACGGCGCTAGCATAGGAGAGCGCGAGCGCCTTGGCGTGGCCATTGCCGGCATTGCCGTTCGCTTCCTGCGCGACCGCGATCAGGCAGGGAACGCCGCCACCGCGCTGATATTCGCTGCGTACCGTATGGCCGGGGCCTTTCGGCGCGATCATGAAGACGTCGATGTCGGGGCGCGCCTCGATCAGGCCGAAGTGGATGTTGAGACCGTGCGCAAAGGCCAGCGCGGCCCCGGGCTTCAGATTGTCGGCGAGGTCGTCGTAATAGATTTTCGCCTGATGCTCGTCGGGCGCGGCAATCATCATCACGTCGGCCCAAGCCGCGGCATCCTTGTTCGTCATGACCTGAAAGCCCGCGCTTTCGGCCTTTTTCGCGGTTGCCGAGCCGGGGCGCAGCGCGATCGCGACCTCCTTGACCCCGCTGTCGCGCAGGTTTTGCGCATGGGCGTGGCCCTGGCTGCCATAGCCGAGGATGGCGACCTTCTTGCCCTTGATCAGATCCTGGTCGGTGTCGCGATCGTAGTAAACTTGCATTGGATTCAACCCCTTCGTGTATTTGCTTGATCGCCATCCCGGCGAAGGCCGGGATCCCGCCCTCGCGTCTGTCTGCAACGGTGAGAACCCGGCCTTCGCCGGGATGACGAGGTTAGTAGTAAACTCTAAAGCGCCTCCGGCCCGCGGGCGATGGCGACCACCCCGGTTCGGCCGACCTCGACGAGGCCGCACTCGCGCATCAGCGCGACGAAGCGGTCGACCTTGTCGCTCGACCCGGTGATTTCGAAGATGAAGCTCGTCAGCGTGGTGTCGACGACCTTGGCGCGGAAAACGTCGGCCATGCGCAGCGCCTCGATCCGCTTTTCGCCGGTCCCCGCGACCTTGACCAGCGCGATCTCGCGCTCGACGTGTGCGGTCCCGGCATCGGTCAGGTCGGTGACCTTGTGGACGGGGACGAGCCGGTCGAGCTGCGCGATGATCTGGTCGATGATCGGCGGCGGGCCGTTGGTGACGATGGTGATGCGCGACAGCGCATGGTCGGGCGTGATGTCCGCCACCGTCAGGCTTTCGATATTATAGCCGCGCGCGGTGAACAGGCCGGTGATCTTGGCGAGCACGCCGGCTTCGTTGTCCACGGTGACGGCGAGCACGTGGCGCTCGCCCGCTTCGGTTGTGATTTTCATGGTCTTAAACCAGCGCTTTCGCTTCGTCGTCCATCGTGCCGGTGACATCGCTCGGCTGCAGGATCATTTCGGTGTGCGCCGCGCCCGACGGGATCATCGGGAAGCAATTGGCGAGTTTGGCAACGCGGCAATCGACGATGACGGGGCCGGGGGTGTCGATCATAGTCCGGATGCCGTCCTCCAGCTCGCCGAGCGTGTCGATGCGCAGACCCGTCCACCCATAGGCGGCCGCAAGCTTCACAAAGTCGGGCAGGCTGTCCGAATAGCTGTTCGAATAGCGGCTTTCATAGGTCAGTTCCTGCCACTGGCGGACCATTCCCATCCATTCGTTGTTGAGGATGAAGATCTTGACCGGCAGGCGGTACTGGCTGACCGTGCCCATCTCCTGAATATTCATCTGGAGCGACGCTTCGCCGGCAATGCAGATGACAAGCCGGCCGGGATGCGCGATCTGGGCGCCCACGGCGGCGGGGAAGCCATAGCCCATCGTGCCGAGCCCGCCAGAGGTGAGCCAGCGGTTGGGCGCGGCAAAACCGAAATGCTGCGCCGCCCACATCTGGTGCTGGCCGACCTCGGTGGTGATGATCGGATCGCGCCCGCGCGTCGCATCGAACAGCGCCCTGACTGCGCGCTGCGGCATGATGTCGGCGTCCGGTTCCTGCTTCTCCGGAAAATCGAGGCAGCGTGTCGCGCGCCAGCCGTCGATACGGCGCCACCATTCGCCCAGGTCGCGCGCCTTGTGCCCCTTCGCACCCCAGGCGTCGATGAGCGCGTCGAGTGCGCGGCCGGCATCGGCGAGCACGGCGATATCGACGGGGACGATCTTGTTGATCGAAGACCGGTCGATGTCGATGTGGATCTTCTTCGCTTCGGGCGCGAAGGCGTCGAGGCGGCCCGTCACCCGGTCGTCGAAGCGCGCGCCCACCGCGACGATCAGGTCGGCGCGGTTCATCGCCATATTCGCCTCGAACGTGCCGTGCATGCCGAGCATGCCGAGCCATTTCGGATCGTCCGAAGGAAAGGCGCCGAGACCCATCAGGGTCGAGGTGATCGGCGCGCCAGTCAGCCCGACGAGCTTGCGTAACGCGGCGCTCGCGTCGGGCCCGGCGTTGATGACGCCGCCGCCGGTATAGAAGACCGGGCGCTCGGCCGCGGCAATCAGTTCGATCGCCGCGTCGATGGCCGATGCCTCGGGCTCGACCTGCGGGCGATAGCTCTGGTGGTCGATCTTGTCGGGCATCGAATAGCTGCCGGTTGCAACCTGCACATTCTTCGGAATGTCTATCACCACCGGGCCGGGGCGGCCGTGGGTCGCGATATAAAAGGCTTCGTGCAGGATCGGCCCCAGCCGGTCGGGGTCCATCACCAGATAATTATGCTTGGTACAGTGGCGCGTGATACCGACCGTGTCGCATTCCTGAAACGCATCGGTACCGATCAAATTGGTCGGGACCTGACCGGTAAGCACGATCATCGGGATCGAATCGAGCAGCGCGTCGGTGATGCCGGTGACCGCGTTGGTCGCGCCGGGGCCGGAGGTCACGAGCACGACGCCGGGCTTGCCCGTCGAGCGCGCATAGCCTTCCGCCGCATGGGTCGCCGCCTGTTCGTGGCGAACCAGAACGTGCTTGATCGTCGGATGGTCGAAGAGCGCGTCGTAGATCGGAAGGACCGCGCCGCCCGGATAGCCGAACACCGTGTCGACCCCAAGGTCGACCAGCGCCTGAACCACCATGTCGGCACCGCTCATTTCCGTCACGATCTTGCTCCTTCTTGACCTGCGCGCACGCGCGCGGGGGTGCAGCTTGTGCGCTGCAACAGGGTTGCGGGCAATAGGTGTATGATTCTATCCTGTCAATAGCGTATCATGTAATAATATTGCTAAATCATTTATGGATGTATTGGATAATGACTCGCTATGGCGCGGCCATTCGGCGGGTGGCTGGTGCCGAAACCATGTAAACTGGCGCTTGGCATATTGACGCGTCGCGGCCTGGGCGCGTTCTAGCGCCTCGTCGCGCGTCGCCTCACCGGCCAGGAAGGCGGCGATCTGCGGCACACCGATCGCCCGCATGACGGGCAAGTCGGGGTCGAGCCCGCGCGCGATCAGCGCCTCCACCTCTTCGACCGCGCCGCCCGCGAACATCGCCTCGAGCCGCGCGTCGCAGCGCGCACGCAGCCAGTCGCGCGGCGGCAGCAGGACCAGCGGGACCAGATCGACGGTATCCGCGATCCCGCCCTCGCGTTCCTGCTGCCAGGCGGCGAGGGGGCGTCCCGTCGCGCGCACGACTTCGAGCGCGCGGGCGACGCGGCTGGTGTCGGCGGGCGACAGGCGGGCCGCGGCGCCGGGGTCGAGACGGGACAGGGCCGCATGGGCATCGGCGACGCTCAGCGCGCGGACCTGAGCCCTGATTTCGGGGTCTATCTCGGGCACGGGGGCGATGCCGAAGAGCAGCGTCCGCATATAAAGGCCGGTGCCGCCGACAAGGACGGGAACCTCATCATCCTCCCACGCGTGAACCAGTGTGCGGCGCGCCTCGCTGGCCCAACGCGCCGCATTATGGGCCTCTTGTCCGTCGACATGGCCGAAGAGGGCGTGGGGAATGCCTGCCATCTCTTCGCTGGTCGGGCGCGCGGACAGGATC
The DNA here is from genome assembly GCF_059693785.1 of Sphingopyxis sp. CR5. Taxonomy (NCBI): domain Bacteria; kingdom Pseudomonadati; phylum Pseudomonadota; class Alphaproteobacteria; order Sphingomonadales; family Sphingopyxidaceae; genus Sphingopyxis; species Sphingopyxis sp. CR5. The sequence continues at coordinate 69,606 of NZ_JCATIE010000007.1, forward strand.
GACAGATCGCGATAAACCTGGCTGGCGTCGGCATTCACCACTTGCGCCCGGCCCAGCCTTTGCGCCAAGGCGACCGCGAGCGCGGACTTGCCGCTTGCGGTGGGGCCAGCGATAAGCGCGAGCCGGGGCCGGTGGCCGGAAGAGACAGAAGGAGACGCCATGTTCGTTGCAACGCTGATAGCAGCCGGAAAGCTGACGGGCGAGGTGGTGCGCGAGGCGATCGACCGCCTTGCCGCTACCGAGCATGACGTGGGGGCGCCGCACTGGCTCGACGAGGGCGATGCGGCGGACATCGTCTTTCAGGGCAGCCTGATCAGCGCGCGCGCCGAACTGGCAAAGATGGATCATGGCGAACTCGATATCGTCGTGCAGCCGCAGGGCGACCGGACCAAGAAGCTGATCGTGGCGGATATGGATTCGACGATGATTACCGTCGAATGTATCGACGAACTCGCCGATTATGCCGGACTCAAGGCCGAGGTCGCGGCGATCACCGAAAAGGCGATGCGCGGCGAAATCGACTTCCGCGGCGCGCTGATGGAGCGGGTGGCGTTGCTGGGCGGCATGGCAGAGGGCGTGCTGACCGAATGCCGCACCGAACGGGTGCGGCTGACCCGCGGTGCGCGCACGCTCGTCCAGACGATGAAGGCGCATGGCGCGCATTCGGTGCTGGTAACCGGTGGTTTCACGACCTTCGCGACCCCGGTGGCCGAGGCGATCGGCTTTGACCGCGTGGTCGCCAACGAATTGCTGATCGAGGGCGGCAAGCTGACCGGCAAGGTCGCCGAGCCGATCGTCGACAAGGATTTGAAGCTGGAGGCGCTGAAGAGCGAGGCCGCCAGGCACGGCTTGCCGCTCGCCGAAACGCTCGCGGTCGGCGACGGCGCGAACGATATCCCGATGATCACGTCAGCGGGGCTCGGCATCGCCTATCACCCGCATCAGGCCGCGGCCGACGCGGCCGACGCGGCGATCCGGCACCATGACCTGACCGCCCTCCTGTGGGCGCAGGGCTATTCGCGCCGCCAGTGGGTGCTCGGCTAAGGATATCGTTTCCAGCGCCGGCGCATAGCTATGCCCTGTTGCATCGCGGGTAGGCTCGTTACACTTGCCTGGCTCGCGGCATTGCTGCCGCGTAGGGGAGAGTCATGAGCACATCGATCGTCACCGTCGACATCGGGGGAACCCACGCGCGCTTCGCGATTGCACAGGTCGAAGGCGGGCGGTGCATCTCGCTCGGCGAAGAAACGACGCTGCACACCGAAGACCATGCGAGTTTCCAGACCGCCTGGCAGGATTTCGAAAAGCGCCAGGGGGGCAGCCTGCCGCGCAAGGTCGCGATCGCGATCGCCGGACCGACCAAGGGCGACATCATTCGCTTCACCAATAATCCGTGGATCATCCGTCCGGCCCTGATCCGCGAAAAGCTGACCGTCGACGACTATGTACTCGTCAATGACTTCGAAGCCGTAGGCCACGCCGTCGCGCAGGCCGACGCGAGCTATTTCGAGCCGCTGTGCGGCCCCGAAACACCCCTTCCCGAATCGGGCACGATCAGCGTCATCGGCCCCGGCACCGGACTCGGCGTGGCGCATGTGTGGCGCGACGGCGAAGACTATCGCGTGCAGGCTACCGAAGGCGGACATATCGATTTCGCGCCGCTCGACAGCATCGAGGACGCGATACTCGCGCGGCTCAGGAAGCGCCATCGCCGCGTCTCGGTCGAGCGCGTGGTGTCGGGCCCGGGCATCGTCGATATTTTCGAAACGCTCGCCGCGATGGAAGGGCGTGCGGTGACGCCCGAGGAAGATCGCGCGATCTGGACGCGCGGGATGGCGCAGAAGGACAGTCTGGCCGCGGCGGCGGTCGATCGGTTCTGCCTGTCGCTCGGCAGCGTCGCGGGCGACCTGGCGCTCGCGCAGGGGGCGAGCGCGGTGGTGATCGCCGGCGGACTGGGGCTGCGCATCCGCGATGACCTGATCCGCTCCGGCTTCCCCGAACGCTTCGTTTCCAAGGGGCGATTCGAAAATTTCATGGCGGCGATTCCGGTCAAGCTGATCACCCATCCGCAGCCCGGCCTGTTCGGCGCCGCCGCGGCCTTTGCGATGGCGCATCGCTAAGATTCCGGCTTTCGCCGGAACGACGATATGGGCAAGGTCGCGACCTGTCTTTCAGGCATGATTCTCTGACCTCGACCGAAAGCCCAAGCCCTTATGCCATCCGGCCTTTTTGCCCTGCTCGACGATGTCGCGACGATTGCCAAGGTCGCGGCCGCCAGCATCGACGATGTCGGCGCGGCGGCCTCGAGGGCGGGGGTGAAGGCTGCGGGCGTGGTCGTCGACGATACGGCGGTGACGCCGCGCTATGTCACCGGCTTCACGCCCGACCGCGAATTGCCGATCATCTGGCGGATCACCAAGGGATCGCTGTTCAACAAGCTGGTCCTGATCCTGCCCGCCTTGCTGCTGCTGTCGACGCTCGCGCAATGGGCGATCACGCCGTTGTTGATGCTCGGCGGCGCCTATCTGTGCTTCGAGGGAGCCGAGAAGGTGATTCAGGCGCTGGGCAAGGATGAAACCAGCCTGGCGGAGGATGCCGCGATCGTTGCGGACAAGGCCCATGAAGAGACGATGGTGAAGGGGGCGGTGCGGACCGACTTGATCCTGTCGGCGGAGATCATGGTGATCGCGCTCAACGAAGTGCTCGACGAACCTCTGTTGATGCGCGGTGCGACGCTGGCCCTGGTCGCGGTGATCATCACCGTGGCGGTCTATGGCGTCGTCGGGCTGATCGTGAAGATGGACGACATCGGGCTGCACATGGCTAAAGAGGGATCGAGCGCACGACGGTCGGTTGGGCGCTGGCTCGTAGCAGTGATGCCGACGCTGCTCGCCGCGCTCGCGTCGATCGGCACCGCAGCGATGCTATGGGTCGGCGGGCAGATCGTCCTTCACGGTCTCGACGAGTTTCACATCGGGGGGCTTGGCCATGCGCTGCACGATTTTGCGCACCGCGTCGGCGGCGGGCTGCCGCTGGGCGGAATGTGGGAGTGGATCGTCGGTGCGGCGGGCGCGGGTGTGTTCGGGCTGTTGCTCGGCGGCCTGATCGCTGGCATTTTGCATGTCTTGCCAGGGAAGAAGGGCGGGCATTAGAGTGCCTGTACCCCTCCCCTTCGGGGGAGAGGCTTAAGGAGCTGGCATGAAAGGCGAAAACGACCCGCTCGCGGCCTTCTGGATGCCCTTTACCGCGAACCGCGCGTACAAGGCCGCGCCGCGCCAGCTCGTTTCGGCGAGCGGCATGTATTATCAAAGCGCCGATGGTCGCGACATTCTCGACGCAACGGCGGGGCTGTGGTGCTGCAACGCCGGGCATTGCCGGGTGGAGATTGCGGAGGCGATAGCGCGAACCGCCCGGACGCTCGACTTCGCGCCGACGTTCCAGCTCGGCCACCCGCTGCCGTTCGAGCTTGCACAGCGGCTCGCGGCGATGATGCCCGCGGGGCTCGACCGTATCTTCTTCACGAACAGCGGATCGGAATCGGTCGACACGGCGCTCAAGATCGCGCTCGCGGTGCAGCGCGCGAAGGGGCAGGGGACGCGCACCCGGCTGATCGGGCGCGAGCGCGGCTATCACGGCGTCGGCTTCGGCGGGACTGGCGTCGGCGGGATCGGCAATAACCGGCGCGCCTTCGGGACCGGCCTGCCGGGCGTCGATCATCTGCGGCACACGCACGATCCCGCCCGCAACGCTTTTTCGCGAGGCTTTCCGGCGCATGGCGTGGAGCTGGCCGACGATCTGCAGCGGCTGGTCGACCTGCACGGCGCCGAGACGATCGCGGCGGTGATCGTCGAGCCGATGGCGGGCTCGACCGGGGTGCTGGTGCCGCCGGTCGGCTATCTCCAGCGACTGCGCGAGATTTGCGACCGCCACGGCATATTGCTGATCTTCGACGAGGTGATCACCGGCTTCGGCCGCGTCGGCGCGGCGACCGCAGCCGAGGCGTGGGGGGTGACGCCCGATATCCTGACGATGGCGAAGGGATTGACCAACGCCGCGGTGCCGATGGGCGCGGTCGCGGTAAGGCGCGATCTGCACGACGCGGTGATCGACGCGGCGACCGGCGGGATCGAGCTGTTTCATGGCTACACCTATTCGGGCCACCCGCTCGCGGCGGCGGCGGGGCTCGCGGCGCTCGACCTCTATGCGCGCGAAGGACTGTTCGCGCGGGCGGCTGAGCTGGCGCCCTATTGGGAAGCGGCGGTTCACGGGTTGAAAGGCGCGCGGCACGTCGTCGACATCCGCAACATCGGCCTCGTCACCGGGATCGAGCTCGAATCGCGCGCCGATGCGCCGGGCGCCCGGGCGATGGACCTGTTCCACGCGGCGTTCGATGCGGGATTGCTGATCCGGGTGACGGGCGACATCGTCGCCTTGTCGCCGCCGCTGATCGTCGAGCGCGACCAGATCGACACGATGGTTGCGACGCTGGGCGACTTGCTCGACGCGGTCGATTGAGGATGGCGAGCCGCACCGGCCCCATGCTCGCTTTGGATTCGAATCGGCTGCGCCGACGTCGATCGGCATGACCCGCCGGATCGGGCGCTCGCTTTAACGTTTTGTCGCGCTTTCGTGCCGCAATGGGACGGAAAACGCGGGTCGCACCGACTGGTTTGCGCATCGAAAACACGGTATAACGGGCCAACCCCCTTTCATTTGTTCAGGTCGCAACCCCGTGCCCCACACATTTCGTCTGCTCGCCCCGCTCGCGGTGGCCGTGGCCCCCGTTCTCGCCGTTCCGGTCCTGGCCCAGTCGACCACGCAGGTTAGCGGGCTCGATGCGCTGCGCGAATGGAACCTCGTCGTTCTTGGCGACCTCAATTCCTCGTCCGAAGTCGAAGGGCGCACCTTCGTCGGCGGCGATCTGACCGGCAATTCTTCCAATTATGCAATCCGGCCGCTTGCGTCGTCGCCGTCAAGTCAGCCGGGGCTGACGGTCGTGGGCAATGTTACCGGCGGACACAAAAACCTGAACAACGGATCGGGCGCGATCATCGGTGGCAACGTCAGCAGCGGTTTCAACCTGAACGGATCGCCGCAGACGGTGAAGGTTGGCGGGTCGATCAGCAACACCAACGTAAACCAGAATATTGTGCTGTCGGGCCTGGGCGCGAGCGATCCCGCCTTTACGGTGAACCTTCAACAACAGAAGAGCGCGCTGCAATCGAGCCTGACCAGCCTGTCGTTCGACGTCGGCACCCTTGGCAAGACCAGCGAATTGACGATCCAGGGCAATCGCGGAATTTTCAACGCGCAGCCCGACGCGAACGGGATGGCGGTTTTCGATATCTCGGCGGCGGACCTCGACAAGATCGGCGAGATCCAGTTCAACTTGAACGGAGCGGATACCGCCGTCGTCAATGTCAGCGGGCGCAGTGTGACGCTTAACGACAATTTTCTCGGCGGCACCAACAATCTTGGCGAGCATGTAATCTGGAACTTTCCGGAGGCCGAGGATCTGAAGCTGACGACCGCATGGGGCGGATCGGTGCTGGCGCCGCTCGCCGATGCGCAGACGAACAATTATATCCAGGGCTCGGCGGTGTTCGGGAACCTGACGCAGAATGGCGAGATGCACATCGGCACCTACGCAGGCGGCAATATCGGCTCGTCCGGCGGCTCGTCGAGCGGCGGCAGCTCTGGCGGAAGCAGCTCGGGCGGAGATCCGGTGCCGGTGCCCGAGCCGGGAATGTTTGGCTTGTTCGGCCTGGGCGTCGGCGGGCTGATCCTGTGGCGCCGCCGCCGCGCGAGGCGCGAGAGGTCGGGTGGAGAGGGCTGACCCTTAGACCTTTTCGCTGAGCGGAAACGCCAGCGAGACGCGCGTGCCTTTGCCGAGTTCGCTTTCGATGTCGAGCTGGCCCTGATGGCGCTCGCCGATATGCTTGACGATCGCGAGGCCAAGCCCGGTGCCGCCGACCGACCGGCTGCGCGCCTCGTCGACGCGATAGAAGCGTTCGGTGAGGCGCGGCAAATGGTCCGGGGCGATGCCTTCGCCGCGATCGGTTACCGACAGCCGGGCGCGCTTGCCGTCCCGCACGAGTTCGACCGTGACGGGGGTGTCGGCGTGACCATATTTCATCGCGTTCGATATGATGTTGTGCGCAAGCTGGCCGAGCTGCGCCGCGTCGCCGAGCATCGGGAGGGGCGCATCGCCCAGATCGGCGACGATGTCTTTCGCGCGCGCCGCTTCGCTGTCGCGAAGCTGGGCGATCGTCGTGCTGACAATCTCGCGCAGGTCGACTTCGGCCGTCGGGCGGCGGAAACGGTCGGCTTCGACGCGCGAAATGGAGAGAAGGTCGATCACGAGCTGCTGCATGCGACGGGCCTCGCGGTCGATGATCGACAGGAAGCGGTGGCGCGTCTCGCCGTCGGCTTCGCCGTTCATGTCCTGCAGCGTTTCCACATAGCCAAGGATCGCGGCGAGCGGGGTGCGCAGTTCGTGGCTGGCATTGGCGACGAAGTCCGAACGCATGCGGTCGGCGGCATCGAGCGCCGAGCGGTCGGAGAGAAAGATGATCCGGTCGCCCCCGGACAGCGCGGCGATACGCATCGTCCAGCGTTGGCCCGGGCGTGGGAAGTCGATAAGGTTGATAGTGTGAAGCTCGTCCGTGTCCTTCGCCTCGGCAAGCCACTCGGTCGCCGCGGGATGGCGGATGGCAGTTCGGATGTCGGCGCCGACGATGTGGCGACCGAGCAGGCGGATGGCGGCGTCATTGGCTACCGTAACGATGTTGTCGGCGGTGCCGAGCAGAGGTTCGCTTTCCTGATCGGCCCAGCGTGCGAAATCGGGATCGCGCAGAAGCGACGCCGGCTGGACGGCGGGCGAGGGTTCGGCGGGCTCGGAAGGGCGCTCGGTGGGGGGCGCCGGAACAGCCGAATGGACGAGGACCGCAGCGGCGAGGCCGGCAAGGAGCAGGATCGCGATCGTAAGCGCATCGCCGCCCGCGAGCGCCGCGAAGATCGCGGCAACCGCCAGCAGGGTCAGCGCCATCACAAAGCTGGACAGGCGATCGAACATCGACCCTGCGCCTCGCACGCGACGCGGGCCTGCGCAAGCCCGTTAGCGTTGCTTAAACCCTTGGCATGCCAGTGTGCCAAAGCGGGAAGTGCGGACGCCATCTGCGTCTTTTCCTTTGCCCTTGAGCAGCAAGCGAGTATGCGCCGATCATGGAAAAGAGCGATAATCCGGTCGAAAACGATCCCGACGCGGCGGGGGCGGAGCCCGTGCCGTCGCGGCGCCGGATGCTTGCACTGGGCGCCGTCGGCGTTTCCGCGGCGTTGACCATTCGTCCCGCCTTTGCTCAGACCGCGGTGTCGGTGATGAACTGCGAGATCCCGGTCCCCGACGTGTCGGGAGCGGGCAAATATATCGATTCGCGCGGCCGCCTCGTTCCCGCCGGAACCAAGGGGGCATTCCCGGGGGCGCCGCGCCCCTTTACCGGCGAGGAAGTGAAGCGCGCGTTCCGCGGTCAATCGCTGCCGGGGACGACGTACAACCAGTCGCAGGCCTATCTTCAGTATATCCGGCGCTTGCAGGCGGGGCAGAGCGGCTTTACCTGCTTCGCATCGATCCAGATGCCGCGCTGATCATCGTTCCTTTTGTGAGCGATGAGGTTTCGGCCGCATCGCAGACAAAAAGGAAATTCCCTTGAAACTCGCTTCGTTGAAAGCCGGTCGCGACGGGCGGCTCGTGGTCGTGTCGGACGATCTTGCCTGGTATGCCGACGCCAGCCGGATCGCGCCGACGATGCAGGCGGCGCTGGACGATTGGTACGCCATCGCCCCGCGGCTGAAGGCCCTTGCCGAGGACCTGAACCACGATGCCATCCCCAAGGAGCGTTTTCACGAGCATGACGCCGCCTCGCCGCTGCCGCGCGCCTATCAGTGGGCGGACGGAAGTGCCTATGTGAACCACGTCGCGCTGGTGCGGCAGGCGCGCGGTGCCGAAATGCCCGAAAGTTTCTGGCACGACCCGTTGATGTACCAGGGCGGCAGCGACAGCTTCCTGGCCCCCCGCGATCCGATCCCACTGGGCGACCCGGCATGGGGATGCGATATGGAGGCCGAGGTGGTCGTGGTGACGGGCGACGTTCCGGCCGGAATCGATCCCGTCGCGGCGCGCGATTCGATCCTGCTTGTTGGCTTGACCAACGATGTGTCGCTGCGCGGCTTGATACCGGGCGAGCTGGCGAAGGGGTTCGGCTTTTTCCAGTCGAAGCCGGCAAGCGCGATGTCGCCGGTATTCGTCACCCCCGACGCGCTCGGCGAACGCTGGAAGGACGGAAAGCTGCACGGCACGCTGTGCGTCGACCTGAACGGCCAGCCGCTCGGCCGCGCCGACGCCGGCGTGGACATGACCTTCGATTTCGGCCAGCTGATCGCTCACGCCGCAAAGACGCGCAACCTGATCGCGGGTACGATCGTCGGGTCGGGCACGGTATCGAACCGCGATGCCGACGGCGGTCCGGGCAAGCCGATCGTCGAGGGCGGGCTCGGTTATAGCTGTCTTGCCGAAGTCCGGACGGTCGAAACGATCCAGCAGGGCGAAGCGAAGACGCCCTTCATGCAGGCCGGCGATACGGTTCGCATCTGGATGGACGACGAGCGCCACCACAGCATCTTCGGTGCGATCGAACAGCAGGTCGGCTGACGAAAAAAGGGGCGGGATCGCTCCCGCCCCTTTTTGAGGTGCCAAGGCTGGCTTTACTTGCCGCTCATCGCGCCCGACAGGGCATCGCTGAGCGAGCACGCAGCGGGGCCAAGGATGACGATGAAGAGCGTCGGAAGAATGAAGAGGATCAGCGGCACCGTCATGATCGCGGGCAGGCGCGCTGCCTTTTCTTCGGCGCGCATCATCCGTTCGTTACGGAATTCGGCCGACAGGACGCGCAGCGCGCTGGCGAGCGGGGTGCCGTATTTCTCGGTCTGGATCATGGTCGTGACCACGCCCTTCACCGATTCCAGGTTGACGCGATAGGCCAGATTTTCGAACGCTTGGCGACGTTCGGTCAGAAAGCCGAGCTCGATCGACGTCAGCGCGAATTCCTCACCCAATTCGGGATAGGCGCGCCCAAGTTCCTTGGCGACGCGGCTGAAGCCTGCATCGACCGTGAGACCGGCTTCGGCACAGATCACGAGCAGGTCGAGCGCGTCGGGAAGACCTTTGCGGATCGCATCGGTTCGCTTCGTCCGCTTGTTCTCCACGAACAGGTCGGGCGCTTTATAGCCAAGAAGCAGCATCCCCATCGTGATGCCCGCGCGCTTGAACGGGGTCAGCGTAGGCCAAAGATCGAAGCCATAGATCAGCAAGGCTGCGATCCCGCCGAACACGATCGGAAGGACGAGGCGGCCGAAGATGACGGTTACGGCGAGATCCTTTGACCGGATACCGGCTTGCGCCAGTTTTTGCTGAACGTCCTTGATCTGCTCTTCCTGCAGAACCTGCAGCTTGCCGAGGAACGAGCGCATCTTGTCCGCGGTCTCGTTCTTGCGGACGAGTTTTGCGCGGCGCTTGGCGGTCGAGGCGGTAATGCCGGCTTTCAACTGCTCGCGTCGATCGTTGAGCGCCTTTACGCGCTTCGCCATCGGGTCGCGAACGGTCATCGCGCCATAAACGGCCAGCATGACCGCGATCACGCCAACGGCGGCGAGCACCGTCGCTGCCCACACGATATCGACGCCGAGCAAGGTCGGGCCCTGCTGGGCGCCGCTGAAGGCGGTAAGGGCGAGATTGCTGTTCATATGCCGGTCCGCCCTCTTAAACTTCGAACGAGATCATGCGCGACATGATGAAGACGCCGATACTCATCCAGAGAAGACCGCCGAGGCCCGCGATGATCAGGCGCTCTTCGTGGAAAAAGCCGGAAAGATATTCCGGGTTCATCATCCAGACGATGCCGAACACGAAAAAGGGCAGCGATCCGACGATATAGGCCGATGCCTTGGCTTCCGACGACATCGCGCGAATCTTGAGCTTCATCTGGGCGCGTTTGCGCAGCACGTCCGACAGATTGGCCAGCGTTTCGGCAAGGTTGCCGCCCGTTTCACGCTGGATCGCGATGGTGATGCAAAAGAATTTCGCTTCGGGCGTTCCGATCGCGTCGGCCATTTCCAGAAGGGCCGCCTCCATCGTGTTGCCGATGCGGATGCGCTCCACCACGCCCTTGAATTCCTCCCCCACCGGGCCGGGCAATTCCTGGCTGACGACCTGGAAGGTTTCGGTGACCGGCAGGCCCGATTTCAGGCCGCGGACGAGCAGGTCGATGGCGTCCGGAAACCGGGAGTTGAACGCGTTTACCCGCTTCTTGATGAGCCGCCCGACGACGAACCACGGAAGTCCGATCATCGCCGCAAGACCGACCAGGGCCGACAGCAGAAATGGTGTCCGGAGTATCAGAAGGCCGCCGGTAAACAGGACGAACACTGCCATCGACGCGAACATATATTGCGTGATGGTCCAGCTTTTGCCGGTCCGGCGCAGCCGTTTCTCCATTTCCTCGCGCTTTGGCATCAGGTTGGAGAGGTTGCCGTCGCCACGCCCGCCCGCCTGGATCGTCTTGCGCATCTGCGCCGCAACCACGGCTTCGGTCGACGCGGCGTGGCGATCCTTCACCATCGCGAGCCGGCGAGTTTTCGCCTTTCCGGCCGACGGTCCGCCGAACAGCAGGACCACCGCCACGAAAGCGAGGAAGCAAGCTGCGATGATTAGCGTTGGCAGGTTCATGGTCGAATCGTCCGGTTATGCTGGATGAACGGGCCGCGGCATGCCGCAGCCGCCCTCATGCCTGTTTCGCGCTCTTCTTGGTTACCAGATTGCCGATGCCGCCGATCTTGCCGAGCAGCGAGCCACCCGACTTCGCTTTCGAGCTTTCGACGACATCGTCTGCCTCGTCGGCGCCGTCGAGTACGAGCCGGGTGAGCTGTGTCCACGGTTGTGCGGCCTTGGTGCCTTTGCAGACTTCCGCGTAGGATTTGCCCAGCTTCGCCGCCTGGCTCACAAGCTTGGGATCGAACGGGATTACGAGGTCGACCGCGCGTTCGATGGACGATTCGAATTCCTTGCGCGACAATTCGCCTATGGCATTCTGCATCTTGTTCGCGACCAGCAGGACGCGGGCCCCGGGAACGTTCTGCTTGAACCACGACAGCAGGCGGATCGTGTCACGCGCGGCGGCGAGCGTCACGTCGCTGACGAGCAGGATCGTGCCGGCTTCGGACACCAGGTGCGGGAACGGGATCAAGACTTGCCGCGGGATGTCGACGATCGTCATCTCGAACGCGTTGCGCAATTCTTCCTCGAGTTGGAAGAATGCCGAGCCGTCGGTCATCACCGGCTGGTGAATCGGCGCCTCGGCCGACAACAGGCTGAGCTTGTCGGAAGCACGGACCATCGCGCGCTCGATGAACAGGCCATCGATGCGGCTCGGGTTGTCGATCGCGTCGATAAGGCCGCGGCCGGGCTCGAGGTCCAGCGTCAGCGCTCCCGTCCCGAAATGGATATCGAGATCCAGCAGCGCGGTCTGGCGGCCGGCCTGGTCGCTGATCGCCCATGCCAGCGAAGTCGACACCATCGAGGCGCCGACACCGCCGCGCACGCCGACGACCGCCATCATGTGATGCGGCTTGTCGTCCACGCCATCGGAGTGTTTCGGTGCCGTCAGCATCGCTTGCGCCATGTTGAGCGATTCCCGAACCTGCTCCAGCGACAGCGGCTTCAGAAGATAGTCCTGAATGCCGCTCGACAGAAGGTCGCGATAGAGGCGAACATCGTTGACCTGACCCGCCGCGATGACGACGGTTCCGGGCTCGCAGACCTCTGCCAGCGCATTGATGTCGTTGATCGGGTCGCCCGATTCGGACATGTCGACGAACAGAATGTTCGGGCTGGCGGAGACCGAGAGCGACTGGACGGCGTTGCGCAGGCCGCCCTTGTTGCATTTCTCGATCGGCCAACCCATTTCGTTCGCCGCGATGCGGATCAACTCGAGCGAGTCATCGTCACACACGAATGCGTTGAACGGTTCACGCAGCCCGGCTGCCTTGAAAGGAGCGTTCACTTTCCACCTCCACCGCTGGTCGCTTCGCCGCGAAGTTCGCCTGCGCCCGTGGGCGCCTTTTCGCGATAGGTCTTGATGGCGCGGGTCGCTGTCGCCGGATCGTGGGTGTCGCTGCTTGCGCCCTTGATCAGGTCATTGGGGTCGGCCACCATCGCGGCAAGGTTGCTGTTCGTCGCGCATCCATAATTGGACGAGGTCGCGTTATTGAAGTTGATCGACGACTTCGACGACCAGTCGGGGCACCCGGGCACATAGGCCGAGGTTCGCGTGATCACGACCCGCAGGCTTCCGGTCGGCACCTCACCGGTGGTGACCGGGGCCGTATCGCTGAGCAGAAGGCCGCGACGTTCGACCATGGACCGGACGGTTGCTTGCGCCGCGCTGTGACCATAGGTCGAGGGGTCCTCGATCGCGATGCGGTCGCCATAGGCGACATTCATGGCGTCTAGCCAGCCCTGCAGGCGGCCCTGCTCGCTCGGAGGCAGTTCGCCGTTCGCCGTTGCGACATCGAACTGGTAGATCGAGTTGCGAACCACCGGCTGGTGGATCGATTCGACACTGCGGTTGCTGTTCGCCGCTCCTGTGCAGCCCGCGAGCGACGTCGCCAGGGCCAGGGCAGTCAAGGTTGCGATACTCTTCATCACTTTGCTCCTGAAATCCTGTGCGTCACTTCAGACTGAAGCCGGGCGAGACGCTGTCTCCGCCGCGAAGGCGATCGGCGTCGCCGGGCGTCGTTTCGAGCCGCGGCTTCGGGCGTTCGCCGCCGCTCACCCCATCGGCCGACTGGCCGAGCAGAAGGCGCGAGGCGTCGTTCGGCGCCAGGAAGGCGTCGGTAGGCAGCTTGATCTTGTCGGCCGAAACGGGCTTGACGAGATAAGGCGTCACCACGATCACCAACTCGGTTTCGCCTCGACGGAAGCTGTCCGATTTGAACAGCGTCCCCAGGATCGGGATGTCGCCCGCGCCCGGCAGCTTGTCGATCGCGCCCACGGAACGATTGTTCATCAATCCGGCGATCATGAAGCTCTCACCCGAGCCGAGTTCCACCGTCGTTTCCGCGCGGCGCACGGTCAGGGCGGGAACCTGGAAGCCATCGATCTGGATTGCACCGTCGGTGGTCAGTTCGGACACTTCCGGCCTTACGCGCAGGCTGATCCGGCCGTTCGAAAGCACCGTCGGCGTGTAGGCCAGGCTCACGCCATATTTGCGATATTCGATCGACGTTCCGGCAAAGTTGCCGGGAATCGGCACCGGATATTCGCCGCCCGCCAGGAAGTCCGCGGTCTCGCCGGAAATCGCGGTCAGATTGGGCTGCGCCAGCGTGACGACCATGCCCGACCGTTCGCCGAGATCGAGCGACCCCATCACGTCCAGTCCGAACAGATGCCCGGCCGCGCCGATGCTGTTCGTGCCGGACGGTGCCGTGAAATTATAGGTGGTCGATCCGTCGTTGCCATAGGTGATCGAACCCGGCGTCCGGCCGCGGAAAACGCTGCCCAGAAAACCGTTGCCCAACGGACCGTCGCGATCGCTCGTCAGCAGGTTTCCGCTGATTTCCTTCAGCAGCGAACGGTTCACCTCGGCAATGCGGACCTGCAAATTGACCTGAAGCGGCGTCGCGGTGCGCAGGCGCGACAGAACCTTGGTATTGTCGCCGACGAATGCCTGAACCAGGCGTTCGGCCTCGGCGGCGTCGTCCGGCGACTGAACCGTGCCGGTGAGCAGCACGAAGCCGTTCATCGTGTTGGCCGCGATCTTGGCTTCGGGCATGGCCAGTGAAAGCATCTGGTCGATGGTTTCGATATTGTTGCCGACGCGGGCGACGGTCGAATAGACCACGCGTCCCGACGCGTCGGTGGCATAGATGCTCGTCTCGCCCGGGGTCTTGCCGAAGATGTAGAGCTGGCGGCTCGACCGAACCTGGACGTCGGCGACCTTGTCGTCGGCAACGAAGAGGTCGCTCATCGGCGAAGGAAGGCTGACGAGGCGGCCGCGACCGACCGAAAGATCGATGCTGCTGCTGGCGTTCTGCGTTGCCTGGGCCGAGACCTGTTGCGACGGCGCGGTGGCGAGCGTGGCGGCAACCAGGCCGATGGCCAGGGTGCGCGCGAGTGCCGTCGCCTTCATTTTGGCTGTGCTCTTCATCTTACTTACCCCCAACCGGAACCACGGTGGTCGAGCCGCCGCGATTGACGCGGACGACGGGACCCTGCGGGACCGCTGCATTGTTGCCACCCGACGGAGCCGGTCCGCCGACATAGTTGGACTGCTGGCGCGGCGGAGCCGAGACGCGGCCGCTGACCGGTACCCAGAAGCGCGAGACGTCGCCGCCGGTCGTGGCCGAGGCGCGGCTCGCGGTCGGGCGTGCGCCGGCTTCGGCGAGCATTTTGCGCTCGGCGGCGGTATCGCCCTTGGCCGGGACATCGACATCTCCCGATGCGATCGCCTCTTCGAGTTCGCCGGCGCTCTCCGCCAGCGGACGCAGCGCCAGCGAAAGCGTTCCCATGCTTTGCGCGACGGCAATCTTCTCGGCGATCTTCGGCGTCGCTTCGAGCGTCACCGAGCCGAAGGTGCGGACCGGCGTCTTGCCGGTTTCATCCTCGGCGTCGTACCGCTGGTCGGTCGCGAGGACGCGGACGTTGCGGACGATCGTTTCGGACGTGAAGAGTTCGCTGTCGGGATAGCTGCTGCCTTCCTCGACTTTCAGCTTTTGCGACAGCAGCACATCGACGCGGTCGCCCGGAAAGACGAAGCCGGCCACGCCTTGCTCCTTCGACACCTTGACCGTGACGGCGCGCATGCCGGGGCCGAGTGCTGCGGCCAGGAAGCCGCGATCGTCGGGATGGACGAGCGCGCCCTGGGTGAGCGGCTGGCCCGCGGTGATCGCATAGCGGACGACCGTGCCGACCAGGCCGTTGGTGTCGGTCTTTTCCTTCAGGAAATAGGCCTGCTCCACCAGCTCTTTCGGCCAGGGCTGAAAGCGGAAACTGTCGGGGCCGATGATCGTGCCGACGGGCAATTGCCGCGTCGCGACGAGAATCATCGGGCCGGAAATATCCGGCGTTGCCGCTGCGCGTGCCGGCGGAGCCGATGCGCCGCGCATCATCTGGTTGACCCCGAAGGCAGCCCCGATCGCAATGACCAGCGCGCCGACGATCAGCATAATCTTTCGCGTATCCATGACGATTCTTCGCCCTCCTGCACCCACCAGAAACGGAAGTGCTTACCCTCAACTCGACCCGATAAACTGAAACTGGTTAAGATAGTGTTGGTGAAGCGCCCAAAGTCCGGCAGCCGCGATCGCGACCCCATAGGGGACTTCGACGGGCTTTTCGGACGGGCGGATTTTCATGTGGACCAGCATCGCGGCCGACAGCACACCGCCGGCGATCGCCATCACGGTAAGCGTCGGCATGAACAGCGGCAGCGGGATCCACAGCATGACCGCGCCGATCATCTTGACGTCGCCGCCGCCCATCGCGCCGAGCGCGAACAGGCCGACGAACAGCAGGAAAACGGCGAAAGCCGCACCGATCTGAATCGGCACGTCGGGCCAGGCCGACAGGCCGGTCGCGATCCAGAAGGGAATGGCGAGCACGGCGATGATGCCGTTGAGCCGGTTCGATATCGTTCGCGACCGGAGGTCGCTGATCGCCGCCGCGATCATCAGGGCGGCGAGCAGAGCCATCAGGCCAAGAACGATAGGGCTGGTCTCCATCGCGTTTCCAATAGCGACGATGGCTTACCAAAAAGTAACCATGACGGGCGGAGGCCGCCATCTTGCAATCGCGCCGTGAGGCTTTATGCGCCGCGCTATGGCTGGCGCGCTTCCTTCGACGACCGACGTGCTGATCGTCGGCGCGGGGATTGCGGGGGCAAGCCTTGCGTCGGCTCTGGCGCCGCATCGCAGCGTTCTGATGATCGAGGCCGAGGACCATCCGGGCGTCCACGCAACGGGCCGCTCGGCCGCATTTTGGCACGAGAGCTATGGCGGAAGCGCGGTGCAGCCCTTGTCTTCGGCATCCTTCGCGATGCTCGCGACCCCCCCCGCCGATTTTTCGGCGAGGGGCTTTTTGGCACAGCGGACGGCGCTGACGATCGGCCGCGCGAGCGACGCCGCGGCGGTCGATGCGTTCACGCGCGAATTCCGGGCCAAGGGCGTCGACGTCCGCCGCCTCTCGGGCGCAGCGGTCGCGGACAAGGTTCCGGGCCTTCGCCCCGAATGGTGCGAGGCGGCCTATGAACCCGCGTGCAGCGACATCGATGTCGCGGCTCTTCACGCCGCCTATCTGCGCGCCGCGAAGCGGGCAGGGGCCATGCTGGCGACGCGAGCGCCGTTGCGTGCGGTGCGGCGCGAGCGGGGCGGATGGCTGGTCGAGACCGGCAGAGGACAGGTATCGGCGGCCTTGCTGGTCAACGCGGCGGGCGCCTGGGCCGACGATATCGCGCGTCTGTGCGGGGTTTCGCCGGTAGGGATCCAGCCTTATCGACGGACGATGTTGCAGGTGCGCCTGGGCGTACCGGTGCCCGCGTCGCTTCCGCTGGTGCTCGACGTCGGCGGCAGCTTTTATTTCAAGGGCGAGAGTGAGGGGCGCATCTGGTTGACCCCGCACGACGAAACCGAATCGGCACCCTGCGATGCGGCACCCGACGAGATCGACGTCGCCGTGGCGATCGACCGGCTGCAGTCGGCGACCGACTGGCCGGTTGCCGCAATCGAACGCAAATGGGCGGGGCTGCGCAGCTTCGCGCCGGACCGTCGACCCGTATTCGGGGCGGATCCGCATGAGGCCGCCTTCATATGGTGCGCGGGGCAGGGCGGCTTCGGAATCCAGACGTCGCCTGCCATTTCAAGGCTGCTTGCCGCGCAACTGGGCGCTTCGGAGCCCGATGGAGCCGTCCGTGCGATCGATGCCGCCGCCTATTCGCCGCGGCGTTTCGCCTGAGGTCCCGCGAATGGGTTGCACATGGCGGCTCGCGGCCTAACATGGATCAGCCGCTCGACCGGGCGGGACCAGCTTTCAGGGAGATCCCCATGGCGCATTATTTCGAGATCAAGAAGAACAAGGCCGGCGAGTTCGTGGCCTATTTCAAATATAACAGCGAAACCATCTTCTGGACCGAAGGCTATACGAGCAAGGCTTCGGCGAAGAACGCCATCGAGTCGATCAAGAAAAACGGCCCTGGCTCCGACACGCGCGAAGCCGAATAATCCGGACCTTCATGGGCGCGCCCGCGGACGTCTAGCGCGCCCGCGCGGCCGCCAGCGCCGCGTCGCTGGCCAGCGTGTCGGCGAGTTCGTTGTCGCCGTGCCCGGCGTGGCCCTTTACCCACAGCCACTCGATGTCGTGTCGCGACGCCTCCGCAATCAGGCGCTGCCAAAGGTCGGCATTGGCGACCGGCTTTTTTGCAGCGGTTTTCCAGCCGTTGCGTTGCCAGCCGTGCACCCATTTGGTGATGCCGTCGCGGACATAGACGCTATCGGTCGACAGTTCGACGCGGCACCGCCGCTTCAGCGCCGCCAGTGCTTCGATCGCACCCATCAATTCCATGCGGTTGTTCGTCGTGTCGGCTTCGCCGCCCGACAAGGTCTTGACCACATCTCCCCAGCGCAGCACAGCGCCCCAGCCGCCGGGGCCGGGATTGCCCTTGCACGCGCCATCGGTCGCGACGATCACCGTCCGGCCTTCGGTCATGCGGCAAACAGCTTTGCCGCATCGTCGGCGCGGTAGCAGCGCAGCCGTTCGAGGAACGGAGAGGGGTCTTTTCGCGTGACGAGCGCATCCGCGGGCGTGTGGACCCAGTCGTGCGCGCGGGTCAGCAAAAAGCGCATCGCGGCGCCGCGCCCAAGCACGGGCAACGCGGCGACTTCGTGGTCCGTTAACGCGACCCTGTCGGCATAGCCGCGCATCAACGCCGAAGCACGGCCGCGGTCGCACCGCTTGCCATCGTCGGAAAAGCACCAGGAGGCGTGAGTGATCGCCAGATCGTAAGCGCGAAAATCGCTCGCCGCGAAATAAAAGTCGATCAGGCCGGTCACTGTTTCGCCCAACATCAGCACATTGTCGGGAAAAAGGTCGGCGTGGATGACGTGCCGCGGCAGGTCGACCGGCCAATGGGCGTCGAGCCAGTCGAGCTCGGCGTCGACCTCGGCCTGCAATCCGGGCAGCACGGCGTCGAGATCCCCCGCGCCGGCCGCGATATCGCGCCAGTGATGATGCCCCATGCTGTTGTCGCGTGCGCCGTCATAATCCCGCAGGGCGCAATGCATCGCCCCCAGCGCCGCGCCGGCGGCGGCGCATTGGCCGGGGGTCGGATGGGTCAGCGAGATACCCGGCAGGAACTGGATGATGCAGCCGGAGCGACCGGCGATATGCTGGATCGCGACGCCTTCGCGGTCGCGGATCATGGCGGGAACCGCACATTGGGCTCGCGCCAGATGATCGAGAAGATCGACAAAGAAGGGAAGGTCGTCGGCCTTTACCCGCTTTTCGTAGAGGGTCAGGATGAAGCGGCCGCCGGTGGTTTCGAGCAGGAAATTGCTGTTCTCGACCCCCTCGGCAATGCCCTTGCACGACACGACAGTGCCTATGTCGTAGCGGGCGACGAGCCCGGCGAGTTCGTCGGGGTCGACGTTGGTATAGACCGCCATGCCCTATGCCGCCGCCTCGAGCCCGCGAGGTAGTTTGAACACCATATTCTCCTCGGCGGTGACGACGACTTCCTCGACGATCGGGCGATGGGCTGCGATCGCGCCTATCACTTCGCGTACCAATGTTTCGGGCGCGCTGGCACCGGCTGTGATCCCGATCGCGGTAAGACCTTCTATCCACTCGGGCCGGATATCGGCACCGCGCTGAACAAGGTGAGCGGGCGTCCCAAGCCGCTCGGCAACTTCGACGAGGCGCAGGCTGTTCGAGCTGTTCGGCGCGCCGATGACGATGACACGGCCGCACCGGCCGGCGATCGCTTTCACCGCCGCCTGGCGGTTCGATGTCGCATAGCAGATGTCTTCGCCGCGCGGCCCCTGAATCGCAGGAAAGCGATGCTGAAGCGCGGCAACGATGTCGCGGGTATCGTCCACCGACAGCGTCGTCTGGGTCAGAAACGACAGGCTTTCCGGGTCGGAGGGTGCCAGGGCGGTAACATCGTCCACCGATTCGACGAGGGTCATTGCTCCGGCGGGAAGCTGGCCGAGTGTGCCGACGACCTCGGGATGACCGGCGTGACCGATGAAAATGATATGACGCCCGGCTTCGCTTGCCCGCTCCGCCTGGCGGTGAACCTTGGACACGAGCGGACACGTCGCGTCGATATAGTCCAGGCCGCGCGCCTCGGCCTTCGCCGGCACCGCCTTGGGAACGCCGTGGGCGCTGAAGACCACGGGAACACCGTCGGGAACGCGGTCGAGCGATTCGACGAAAATCGCGCCTTTCGCCTTCAGATTATCGACGACGTAGCGGTTATGGACGATTTCGTGCCGGACGTAGACCGGCGCACCGAAGCGTTCGATCGCCAGTTCGACGATGCGGATCGCCCGGTCCACGCCCGCGCAGAATCCGCGTGGGGCCGCGATCAGGACCTTTAGGTCGGCCTTGCCGTCCGGCGCGGCCGGTATCGTCGTCTGTGGAGCGTTCATGGTGCGGCGGCTCTAGCGCAGCGGGCCGCATTCGGTAAAGCTCCCCGTTGCGCCCCGTTCATCGCACCGATAAGAAGCGGCGCGCATGAAGCGGGACGCCCCGCGCCCCGCAGACGCAAAATGGAAAGCCAGATCATCATGAAGCCTGTTTCGCCATCGCCCCGCAAAATCCTGACCCTGCTCAGCGGAGCGGCGGTGCTGGCGACGGCCTCGGCGTGCAGCCGGGACAATGAACTCGATATTTCGGCGGGGGTCGGCGTGACGTCGACCCGCAGCAAATGTCCTGCGGTCGCGGTGCCCTTGCACACCGGCGACATCACGCTGTTCGACCCGGCCACGAGCCGCGACGCGAGCGCGATCGACGTCGTCGCATCGATCACCCATGTCACCCCGCAATGCAACGATACCGGCGAGAAAATTTATCAGCTGGCCAATTTCGACGTCGTGGCGACGCGCCGCGAGGCCGGCCCGGCGCGCACCGTGAGCCTGCCCTATTTTGCGACCGTCGTTCAGGGTGGTACCGCGGTCGTCGCCAAGCGGTTGGGCCAGGTGAATGTCACCTTCGCCGACGGGCAGGTGCGCGGAACCGGCCATGCCGAGGCTTCGGCCTATGTCGATGCAGCGGCAGCAACCCTGCCCGCCGATATCCAGGAACGCATCATGCGCAAGCGCAAAGCGGGGGACGCCGACGCCGCGGTGGATCCGCTGAGCCTTCCCGAAGTGAAGGCCGCAGTGCAGCGTGCGAGCTTCGAATTGCTCGTCGGTTTCCAGCTTACGCAGGACCAGCTCGAATATAACGTCCGACGATAGCGTCGGAGGGGCTTCGCCCTCCATTTTCGTTCGACCCTGCGGCGCCGACGGCGACGCAGGTCTTTTAGTGCTGGCCAAGCTGGGATAGAGCGCGCGCCAGCCCTCATTTTATCGAAGATAGGACAGATGTCGTGACCCTGTTCAGCCGCTTTTCCGATCACATCGGCGCTGCGCTCGACGCGCTCGTCGCGCAGGGCAAGCTGCCTGCCGGACTCGACCGCAGCGCGATCAGCGTAGAGCCGCCGCGCGATCCGTCGCACGGCGACATCGCGACCAATGCGGCGATGGTGCTCGCGAAACCGGCCGGGATCAATCCGCGCGCGCTTGCCGAATTGCTGGTCGTCGAGCTTGCGGCAATTCCCGAAGTGACCGACGCGTCGGTCGCCGGGCCGGGGTTCATCAATCTGCGCCTTGTCGACGAAAGCTGGCGCGACGAACTGGCGCTGATCCACTCGGACGGCACCGATTATGGCCGCTCGACGATGGGCGCGGGGCGTCGGGTCAACATCGAATATGTTTCGGCCAATCCCACTGGCCCAATGCACGTGGGTCATTGCCGCGGGGCGGTCGTCGGGGATGCGCTGGCGGCGCTGCTGGAATATGCCGGGCACCGCGTCACGCGCGAATATTATGTCAATGATGCGGGTGCCCAGGTCGACGTGCTCGCGCGCTCTGTCCATCTACGCTACCGCGAAGCGCTGGGAGAGGACATCGGGACGATCCCCGAAGGGTTGTACCCCGGCGATTATCTGAAGCCCGTGGGGGCAAGGCTGGCGGCCGATTATGGCGACACCTATGTCGGCGCTCCCGAAATCGAATGGCTCGTGCCGTTCCGGACCGTTGCGGTCGCGGCAATGATGGACATGATCCGGGCCGATCTTGCCAAGCTGGGCATTCATCACGCGATTTTCGCGTCCGAAGCCGAACTCCAGGCGGCGGGCAAGCCGGCCGCGGCGGAGAAATGGCTGCGCGAGCACGATCTGGTCTATGACGGGATCCTCGAAGCGCCGAAAGGCGAGACTCCGGAGGATTGGGAGCCCTTCGAACTGCCACTGTTCCGTTCGACCAGGTTCGGCGACGATCAGGACCGCCCGATCAGGAAATCGGATGGCAGCTGGACCTATTTCGGCGCCGACCTCGCCTATCATTTCCAAAAGGCGCAGGATGCCGACGAACTGATCGACATCTGGGGCGCCGACCATGCCGGGACGGTAAAGCGGATAAAGGCGGCCGTCGCCGCGTTGACTGGCGGGAAAACCCGGTTCGATGTGAAGCTGGTCCAGATGGTGCGGCTGCTCAAGAACGGCGAACCGTTCAAGATGTCGAAGCGCGCGGGCAACTTCGTCACGCTCGCCGACATCGTCGACGAGGTCGGCAAGGATGCGGTGCGTTTCACCATGCTGACCCGCAAGGCCGACGCCCAGATGGACTTCGACTTCGCGAAAGTGGTCGAGGCGTCGCGCGACAACCCGGTCTTCTATGTCCAATACGCCCACGCGCGAATCGCATCGCTCAAGCGCAAGTTGGCCGACGCAGGGATCCCCGCGGCGGCTCCGGACCTCGCGCGTCTCGACGATTACGAATTGGGACTCGTCAAGCTGCTGGCGCAGTTCCCGCGCATCGTCGAGGCGGCGGCGTCGGCGCGCGAACCGCATCGGATCGCCTTTTATCTCGGCGACGTGGCGGCGGCGTTCCATGCGTGGTGGAACCTTGGTAACGATCGCGTCGAGGCGCGTATCATTTTGACCGACGACCCCGAATTGACCGCGACTCGGCTTTATTTGGCCGATGGAATCGGGCAGGTTATCCGCAACGGGCTGCACCTGATGGGGGTCGAGGCGCTCGAGGAGATGGCGTGATGGATGAAGGTACGCGCGGGGAACAGGACGATAGCGGGCTGGGTCTCGAGGACGACGACCGGCTGCCCTGGCTCGAGGCCGCCGACGATTATGACGAGGATGGCGAAGTGTCGCCCACGCGCCTGCTCGCAATGGTGATCGGGGGGCTGTTGCTGATCGGGGTCGTGCTGGGCGGCCTGTGGTGGCTGCAAAATGGCGGGGCGCGGGGTAGGGGCGAGCTGATCGTCGCGGACAAGGGTGCCTACAAGGTCCAGCCGAAGGACGATTCGGCCAAGGTCTTCGAAGGCGAGGGCGATGCGAGCTTTGCGGCGAGCGAGGGCGTAGTGGCCGGCGGCAGGGTCGATCCGGACCGCATGCCCGAAGAGCCGGCAGTGACGCCCGCCGAGCGCGAAGCCGCCAAGAAAGCGGCTTCGAACGACGCGAAGAAGGATGCGCCGGCCAAGCCCACCCCGGCTCCGGAACAGGCCGGGAGCGGGACCGCGATCCAGCTCGGGGCCTTCAGCAGCGAGTCCGCTGCGAATACCGCCTGGGCCGGACTGTCGAAGCGGTTTGCCTATCTGTCCGACCTCAATCGCTCGGTTGCCCCAGCCGACGTCGGCGGCAGCAAGGTTTATCGGCTGCGCGTATTCGCCGGGTCTGCCGCCAATGCCTCGAGTCTGTGCGGAAAATTGCGCGTGGCAGGCGAAAACTGCGTCGTCGTCCGGTGATTCGTACCGGTTCGCCGCACATGGATTTGGTGCGGCGTCGCCGATATGCCATGATAGGATTTTGGTTGCCGCATGAGGGGGCGCCGACCGAAGGAGGTTGACGCACGATGATACCCGCGATTTTCGGCCTGTCGGGCCCGACGGTCACCGAGGACGAGCGCGACTTTTTTCGCGACAGCGACCCCGCGGGCTATATCCTGTTCGGCCGCAACATCGAAAATCGGGACCAGCTCCGGCGCTTGACCGACGATCTGCGAAGCCTGGACGGACGCAGCGACCTGCCGATCCTGATCGATCAGGAGGGCGGACGCGTGGCGCGGATGAAAGCGCCCGAATGGCCTGCGTTCCCCAGCGGCGCGGCGTTCGATGCGCTGTACGAGCGCGCGCCGGCGAGCGCGATCGAGGCCGCGCGGCTCAACGCGATGGCGCTCGCCCTGATGCTGTCGGAGGTCGGGATAACGGTCGATTGCCTGCCGTTACTCGACGTGCGCCAGCCGGGCGCGAGCGATGTCATCGGTGACCGCGCGCTCGGCAGCGAGCCGATGCGCGTCGCCGCGCTGGGCCGCGCGATCCTGTCGGGGCTTCAGGACGGCGGGGTGGTGGGCATCGTCAAGCATATCCCGGGGCACGGCCGGGCCATGCTCGATTCGCACGAGCAACTGCCCGTCGTTACCGCGCCCGACCGGGATCTACAGTCCGACCTCGCGCCGTTTGCGGCTTTGCGCGACGCCGCGATGGCGATGACCTGCCATGTCGTGTTCGAGGCATGGGACCCCGAGCGTCCCGCGACGCTGTCGCCGACGATCATCGACAGCGTCATTCGTCAGCGCGTCGGTTTTCACGGACTGTTGATGAGCGACGACCTCGACATGAAAGCTTTGTCGGGCGACGTTCCGGCGCGTGCGGTCGCCGCGGTCGCCGCGGGGTGCGATATCGCACTCAACTGCTGGGGCAAGATGGACGACATGGTCGGTATCGCGAATGCGCTCGATCCGATCGGCGAGATTTCGCTCGCCAGGCTCGAAGGCGCCATGGACCGCATCGCGGGCGTTCGGGACGGGCGCGAGTTCGCGATGCTCGTCGACCAGCGCGACGCGCTGCTCGCGATCGCCTGAGGCGACGATGGAGGGGGACCTGCCGCTCGATTTCGAGGTGGCGCCGACGGCGGAGCGCGAGGATGCGCTGCAACTCAATCTGGAAAGCTGGGAAGGGCCGCTCGACCTGCTGCTGACCCTCGCGCGCGGCCAGAAGGTGGATCTGCGACAGATTTCGATTCTCGCGCTGGTCGAGCAATATCTGGCTTTCATCGCAGAGATGCGGGCGCTGAAGCTGGAGGTGGCGGCCGATTATCTGGTGATGGCCGCTTGGCTGGCCTACCTCAAATCGGCGCTGCTGTTGCCCAAGGATCCCGAGGCGGAACCTTCGCCGGACGAACTCGCGCTCCGGCTGCAACTCCGGCTCCAGCGGCTCGCGGCGATGCGCGAGGCGGCGGCGCGTCTGCTTGCGCGCGATCGCCTGGGGCGCGACGTATTCCTGCGCCCGGCGCCCGAAGGGCTGCACGAGATCAAGGTGCGTCGCTGGGACGCGAGCCTTTACGACCTCCTCTCGGCCTATGGGCGCGTCAAGCTGCGCACCGAACCGGTGATCCACATGGTGTCGAGGCGTCCGGTGGTGACGCTCGACGCCGCTCTCCATCATCTGGAACGGCTGATCGGGGTGAAGCTCGACTGGACCGAGCTGTCCGATTTCCTGCCGTCGGATTACGACGGCCCGCTCCGGCGCTCTGCAATTGCGTCGAGCTTCCTTGCGGCGCTCGAGCTTGCGCGCCAGGGACGGGTCGAGCTGAAACAGGGCGGCGCGTTCGAACCCCTCTATCTGAAGGCGCCCGCCGCATGACCCCGATCGACGACACCGAACGCGCCATCGAGGCGATGCTGTTCGCCAGCGACGAAGCGCTCGACGCGCGACAGGTCGCGGCGCGGCTTGGCGACGCGATGACTCCGGGCGCCGTGCGGGCGATCATCGAGGCGATCGCCGAGCGTCATGCCGGCAGCGGGATCGAACTCGTCGAGCGCGGGGGGCATTGGCATTTCCAGACGCCGGCGGACCTTGCCCACCTGCTGCGCAGGGAGCGCGACGACCCGCGCAAATTGTCGCGAGCGGCGTCGGAGGTGCTGGCGATCATTGCCTATCACGAGCCGGTCAGCCGTGCAGAGATCGAAGCGATCCGCGGGGTCCAGACGTCGAAGGGAACGCTCGACGTGCTCATGGAGGCCGAATGGATTGCGCCCGCCGGCCGGCGCGAGGTGCCGGGACGGCCGTTGATCTACAAGACCACCGACGCTTTTTTGCAGCATTTCGGACTTACCAGCCGCAAGGATTTGCCGGGAATCGAGGATCTTCGGGCTGCCGGCCTGCTCGACCCGGTCGATCTCGCCTTCGAAGAGGCGATGGGCGAACTCGAGTTGGTCAAGGACGGCGAGGACGAATAGCTTTTTCCGAAGCTCGCACGTGCATTCACGATCGTCTGCCCCTATATGGGCGGCGCAAGGAGATTATTCATGGGTGGTTTGAGCATCTGGCACTGGCTGATCGTCGGCATCCTCGTCCTGCTGCTGTTCGGCAAGGGACGCTTTTCCGACATGATGGGCGATGTTGCCAAGGGGATCAAAAGCTTCAAGAAGGGCATGTCGGAGGATGACGAGACCCCGTCGTCTCCCGCGCCGCGACAGATCGAGGGGCAGCGCGCGCCCGACGCCGCGCCGTCGCCGACCCCGACTCCCGAAACGGATCGCCGCTGATCGCCGTCCGCTCGCGGGGGAAGTATTGATCCATGTTCGATGTCGCGCCGACCGAGTTGCTGCTCGTCGTAGTGGTGGCGCTGGTCGTCATCGGTCCCAAGGACTTGCCGAAGGCGATGCGCTTCGTCGGCAAATGGGTGGGCAAGGCGCGCGGGATGGCGCGCCATTTCCGCGCCGGGCTCGACACGATGATGCGCGAGGCGGAACTCGAGGAACTCGAGAAGCAGTGGCGCGAGCAGA
The DNA here is from genome assembly GCF_059693785.1 of Sphingopyxis sp. CR5. Lineage (NCBI taxonomy): Bacteria > Pseudomonadati > Pseudomonadota > Alphaproteobacteria > Sphingomonadales > Sphingopyxidaceae > Sphingopyxis > Sphingopyxis sp. CR5. The sequence goes on from NZ_JCATIE010000007.1 coordinate 95,775, forward strand.
ATGAGGCGATCATGCGGGAATTCCCGCGAATCGATGCCGAGGATAATCCGCCGATGATTCCGGCGACGACCCCGCCGCAGGACAGCGTGAAGACCGGGGATGAAAAGCCCGCCATCAAGGACGACAAGGCGGCGGACGCGGATCCGGCCGCCGAAACGCATGAGATCCCTCCCAGGGACGGGCCTCTGCCGTGACCGCTGATACCGACGTGACGGGCGACGACGACGGCGCCGGCGGCAAGATGCCGTTGCTCGACCATCTGATCGAGCTGCGTTCGCGGCTGCTCAAGTCGCTTGTGGCAATCGCCGCCTGCTTCGGCGTATCGCTTTATTTCGCGCGCCCGATCTTTGGCATCCTGGTCCATCCCCTGCTCAAGGCCGGGCAAGGCAAGCTGATCTACACGCAATTGTTCGAGGCGTTTTTCGTCGAGATCAAGGTCGCGCTGTTCGCCGCGATGATGCTCGCCTTTCCGGTGATCGCCACTCAGCTCTGGAAATTCGTCGCTCCGGGCCTCTATCGCAAGGAACGGCGCGCGCTCCTGCCCTTCATCTTCGCAACGCCTGTGCTGTTCGCGATCGGGGCGAGTTTCGCATATTTCGTCACCGTGCCGCTCGCGCTGAAATTCCTGTTGGGATACCAGGGTACGGTGGGCGGGGTGACGCAGGAAGCCCTGCCCTCGGTCGGCAACTATCTCAGCTTCATCATGCAGTTCATCATGGCGTTCGGCATCGCTTTTCTGCTGCCGATCCTGCTGATGCTGATCGAGCGTGCCGGACTGGTCACCCGCGAACAGCTCATTTCGGCGCGGCGCTATACGATCGTGGCCGCCTTTGCGATCGCCGCGGTCGCGACCCCGCCGGATATTCTGAGCCAGTTCCTCCTCGCGGTGCCGCTGATCCTGCTGTACGAGCTGTCGATCTTCGCGATCTGGTTCACGCGCCGGCGTGAAACCAAAACAGGCGCCGAAGCGGCGCCTGTCGGGCCTTCCGGGGAAGGCTAGGGGTAAGCGGGGCGAAGCCCTATCAGTCGATGGCGTCCTCACCCGCCTGACCAACCGATTCGATATCGCGTCCGGCGCCCTTCACGGTGTTGCAGCCGCTCACGAGGAAGCTGGCCATCAGGGCAAGAAGGACTACGCGAAAACTGGTCATGATCTTCACCTCTCACAGAAACTGGAAGCAAAATGGCCCGGCACGCGTTCGAGGGGGGGGAGGGAATGCGGGCCGGGCCAATGTTGCTGAGCAGCGCTGCGGGGGGGCGATGACCGCTGCTCGAAAAGGAAACCCCTGTGCGCGGCGATAAGTTCCCGGAAAAAATTGGGGGGATGCACTTTTTTTCGCGAATCTTTTGAATCGCTTGGAATCGCGGGCTTTATTTTCAGAGGCTGGTGAGCCCGCTGGCCACCGCGAGGCCCAGAAACGCCAGGAACCCCATCGAATCGGTGGTCATCGTCACGAAAATCGAACTCGCCACCGCCGGGTCCTGATCGAGCCGGTCGAGGAGGAGGGGGATCGCGACCCCCGCGACCCCGGCGACGAAGATATTGACGATCATCGCCGCGGCGATCACCGCGCCGAGGCCGGGATTGCCGAACCACAGCGCAGTCGCGGTTCCCGCAATCAAGGCAATGGTGCCGCCGTTGAGGAGCGCGATCTTCATTTCCCGCCACACCGCGCGCCAGCTGTTCGAATCCGTCAGCTGGTTCATCGCGAGCGCGCGTACCGTTACCGCCAGCGTTTGCGTTCCCGCATTGCCGCCCACCCCCGCGACGATCGGCATCAGCGCGGCGAGCGCGACCATATGCTCGATCGCGCCGCCGAACAGGCCGACGATGGTCGACGCGACCAGCGCGGTGCCGAGATTGGCGATCAACCAGCGAACGCGCGCGCTATAGGTTTCGCGGATCGGTTCGTTGATGTCGCCGTCGCCCGCGCCCGACAGGCGCAGGATGTCCTCGCCGGCCTCTTCCTGGATGATGTGGACGATATCGTCGACCGTGATCATCCCGACGAGCCGCCCCGCCTTGTCGACCACCGCGGCCGAGATCAGCGCATATTTCTGAAAGCGCAGCGCGACCTCTTCCTGGTCCATGTCGACCGGAATCAGCGTCTGTTCGCGCTGCATCACGTCGCTGATCGCGATGTCGCGCGGGGTGCGCAAAATCCAGCTCAGCTGGCAGGTGCCGATCGGGCGGTGCATCGGATCGACAACGAAAATCTCCCAGAAATCCGGGGTCAGGTCCTGGTCTTCGCGCAGCCGGTCGATGACGTCGCCGACGGTGACATGCTCGGGCACCGCGACATATTCGCGCTGCATCAGGCGTCCGGCGGTCTCCTCGGGGAAGGAGAGGGCGTCCTTGATCGCCGCGCGATCCTCTGGATCGAGCGCGTCGAGGACGGCCTGTTGCTCGTCCTCCTCCATGTCTTCGATGATCGCGACGGCGTCGTCGGTATCGAGTTCGGAGGCGATTTCCGCGACCTGTTCGGGCGCGAGAAGGTCGATCAGACGCTCGCGCACATAATCGTTCATCTCGGCGAGCACGTCGGGCGACAGGAGGTCGCCGAGCACCGAGGCAAGGAGCGGCCGATCTTCGTCCGAGACGAGCTCGAACAGGTCGGCGATGTCGGCGGGATGCAGGCGGCCGACGCGTTCGCGCGCCGCCTCATGCTCCCCGGCGTCGGCGAGGTCGATCACGTCGCGGACGAATTCGGGTTTCAGGCGATCGTCTTCGTCGAGTTCCGTGTCGACGTCGCGCGGCGGGGTGTCGCGCTCGTGGTCGAAATCCTCGTCGACCATCAATTCGTCGCCGGGCAGGGATTCTTCGCGTTTATCCATCGCGGCCCTCCCTGATGCGATATTTGAACCGACTTTTCCCCTAGTCGCGCCGTCGCGGCTTGGCAACGCTCCCACGGGGCGGGCGGGCAATTAATGCGTGGCTTTGCGACCGTCGGCGGCTATGGCACCGCCAAACCCAACCAGAGGAGCTTTTTCATGTCCGACCAGACCCTGACCCTGACCCTGACCCTGTCGCTGTCGACGGGCGACGTCGTGATCCGGCTGCGGCCCGACCTCGCGCCGAAGCATGTCGAGCGCATCACCGCGCTTGCCAAGGATGGCTTTTACGACGACGTGATCTTCCATCGCGTCATCGACGGCTTCATGGCTCAGGGCGGCGATCCGACCGGCACGGGTATGGGCGGCAGCAAGCTTCCCGATCTTCCTGCCGAGTTCAACGCCGAACCGCATGTGCGCGGCACCTGTTCGATGGCGCGCGCGATGAACCCGAACAGCGCGAACAGCCAGTTCTTCATCTGCTTCACCGACGCGCGCTTCCTCGACAATCAATATACTGTTTGGGGCGAAGTGATCGAAGGCATGGACAATGTCGATGCGCTGCCCAAGGGCGAGCCGCCGGCGAACCCCGGCAAGATCGTCAAGGCAACGGTTGGTTGATCGATCGTCGCCCCCGCGCAGGCGGGGGCGGCTATCGGCGTTGCACAAGGCTGCCAGCGGCCCCCGCCTGCGCGGGGGCGACGTCCTTTAATCGATAAACCCGTTCAGCCGCTCGCACGCGGCGATCCAGTCTTCCTTGAAAGCCTGAACGACCTGACCGGCGCCCATTGCCTCGTTCATCAGGCCGACGCCTTGGCCGACCCAATAGGTCGCAAGCGCCTTCGCGCCTTCGTGGCCGCCTTCCGACAGCTTGTCGACCTTGCGCAGCGCGGGCTCGCTGACGAGCGATTGCAGCGGCATGGGCAGCGGTTTGGGGGCGCCTTCGGCTTCCCAGGCATCGGTCCAGGGTGAGCGGAGCTGGCGCGACGGTTTGCCGGTGCGACTCTTCGACCGCACCGTGTCGCGCGCGCTGGCGGCGAGCATCTTGTCCTTCACCACCGGATTCGTCTCGGCCTCGGCAGTGGTCAGCCAGACCGACCCGCACCAGGCACCATGCGCGCCCATCGCCATCGCCGCGGCCATCTGGCGCCCGGTGACGATGCCGCCCGCGGCCAGAATCGGGGTGGTGTCGCCGATCGCGTCGAGCGCCGCCGCGACTTCGGGGACGAGCACCATCGTCGCGACCTCGCCGCAATGACCGCCCGCCTCGCCGCCCGCGACGACGAGGATGTCGACCCCGGCGCGGACCTGCGCGAGGGCGTGATCGCGCGTGCCGACAAGCGCGGCGACGGGGACATTATGCTGTTTGCCAAGGTCGAGCATGATCTGCGGCGGGACGCCAAGCGCGTTGGCGATCAGCTTGATCGGGTGACGGAACGCAACCTCAAGCAGCTTCGCCGCGCCTTCGGCGTGCATATTGTCGCCAAAGCTCTGACGCGAGGCCATGTCGCTGTCGAGTCCCTCGGCATCGACGCCGAATTTCCCGAGCAGGCCGGCGGCGAAATCGCGATGGGTCGCCGGAACTTGCGGCGCGGCTTGCGACAGCGCCTCGCCCTTTCCGGCAAAGCTGTTGGGCACGATAAGGTCGACGCCATAGGGGCGCCCGCCGACATGCGCGTCGATCCACGCCAGCTCTTCCTCGAGCCGTTCGGGGGGCAGCGCGGCGGCGCCGAAGACACCCATTCCGCCTGCTTTGGACACGGCGACGATGACGTCGCGGCAGTGCGAAAAGGCGAGCAGGGGAAATTCGATGCCGAGCATGGCGCAGATGGGCGATTGCATGGGGACCTCTCCGATGGCGTGTTTGCATCTATGTCAGCGACAGTTGACGTAAACGTCAAGTTGATTTGCGCCTGTCAGCCGGTATCGCGGGGGCCATGACCGATTTTACGCTTCCCGGCTTCGACCTCGATGCCTTCGTCCGCGCCACGCTTGCCGAGGATCTCGGCAGCGGCGGCGACATCACCTCGCTGGCGGTGATTCCCGCCGACGCCCGGTTCGAGGGGGTGATGGACAGCCGCGACGCGATCACCGTCGCGGGCCTGCCGATCGCCGAAGCTTTCTTTCGGGCGCTCGACCCCGCGATGGATATCGAGATACTGGTGGGGGAGGGGGATAGCGTCGCCGCGGGGACCGACCTGCTGCGGCTGTCGGGCAATGCCCGCGCGATGCTGACCGCCGAGCGGTCGGCGCTCAACACGGTGCAGCATCTGTCGGGTATCGCAACGATGACGCGCGCCTATGTCGATGCGCTGGACGGCGGCGGTGGCGGTGCGACCCTGCTCGATACCCGCAAGACGATTCCCGGTCTGCGCGCTCTGGAGAAATATGCGACGCGGATGGGTGGGGCGACAAATCACCGCATGGGCCTGTGGGACGCGGCGATGATCAAGGACAATCATGTCGCGGTCGCCGGATCGGTCGAGGAGGCGGCCCGGCGCGCGGTGGCCGCGGGAATCGAGGACATCATTGTCGAGGTCGACCGCATCGACCAGGTCGAACCGGCGCTGGGCGCGGGGGCGACGCATCTGCTTCTCGACAATATGGGCCCCGAACGCCTGCGCGAGGCGGTGGCGATCGTCGCCGGGCGGGTGCCGACCGAAGCGTCGGGCGGGGTCACGCTGGACACGATCGGGGCTATCGGCGCGACCGGGGTGACCTTCGTATCCGTCGGGCGATTGACGCAATCGGCGCCGGCCGCCGACATAGGGCTCGATTTTGCGCTGGCGTAGCATCGCTGCCCTTGCGCTGCTGCTCGCGCCCGCCGTCGCGTACGCCCAGGCGCCGGCGTGCCGCGCTCCCGAACGCATATCGGTCCCGCGAACCGAAAAGCCTCCGCGCGGCGAACCCGCGCGCACCCCGAAGACCGCGGGCTATCTTTTGTCGATGAGCTGGTCGCCCCAGCATTGTGCGACCGTGCGCAATCCAAAGGGCGCGCGCGACCGGTTTCAATGTTCGGGCGACAACGGGCGTTTCGGATGGGTGCTGCACGGTCTTTGGCCAGAGGCCGACGGGCCGGCCTATCCCCAATGGTGCAGACCGGCGAAGATCGTTCCGGCTCCGGTGCTGCGCAGGCATATGTGCATGACGCCCTCGGCGCAGCTGTTGCAGCACGAATGGGCGAAGCACGGCACCTGCATGAGCCCGCACCCCGCCGCCTATTTCCGTGCGGCCGAGATCCTCTTTGGCGCGGTGCGCTTTCCCGACATGGCGGGGCTGGCCGCGACGCCGCAGACCGCGGGATCGGTGCGCCGCGCCTTCGCCGAAGCCAATCCGGGCATTTCCGCGCCGATGGTCGCGGTCGCGGTCGACCGCCAGGGGTGGCTCGACGAAGTACGGCTCTGTCTGGGCGCGCGGATGCGTCCGCAGCGGTGCAAGCCGTTTCAGGCCGGCGTGGGCGACCGGCGCCCCGTCCGGGTTCGGCCGATGCCGCGTTAGGACACGGGCTGTCCATCGTCCCGGCGCGGGACAGCGCGCGCGTTAACGGATTTTTAACCTTACCGTGCCGTTAAGAAATTCCTAGCTTCGGGGCATGGATGGATTCGACCCCGAACAGCGCATCGACATTCGCGGCGTTGTCCGCGCCCACGGCGCCCGGCAGCTGGCGATCGCCCGGCTGGCGGCCCCGGCCGACTGGCAGGGCGAATTGCGCCGCGCGCTCGCGGAGGAGCGCCGCCCGCGCGGGCCGTTTTCGCGCAGCGGCGATCTGCGGCTGTTCCTTGAGAGCTTTGCGATCTTCTTTACCGCGACGATGATGTTCCTGCTGTGACGGCAAGGTAAGGGCGGTTTCGGGAATATCCGTGTGGCCTAGTCGCAGGCCTTGTGGAGCTTCCACGCGAGCCAGGACGACATGAGGCACATCACGGCGACCATCAGCAGCGTGTCGTCGATCGTCAGGCCGAGCCCGATCAGGACGCTGAGGACTAGGGTCGCGGCAACCATGAAACCCGAATTGACGATATTGTTCGCGGCGACGGTGCGCGCGGTTTGCGACTTGGATACGGTGGTGGTCAGAAAGGCATAGAGCGGGACGACGAACATGCCGCCTGCGACCGCTATGCCGAACAGGTCGAGGATGATGCGGTCGCCGGCGGACAGCGACAGGAACTCGCGCCAGTTCATCAGCGTCGCATCGACATGGGGCCAGTGACCGACCGACCACCAGAGATCGAGTACGAATACCCCCATCACCAGGACCGAGCCCGGCGAATAGCGCGCCGAGACCTGTCCCTTGAGCAGTCGGTTGACGACGACCGAACCGATCGCGACCCCCACTGAAAAAATCGCGGTGAACAGCGTCGCGACCGTATTGTCGGCGGCAAGGGCATTCTTGACGAGCGGCGGAAATTGCGCCGCGAGGATCGCGCCGATCGCCCAGAAGAAGCTGATCGACACGATCGCCAGGAACAGGCGCGGAATATGCATCGTGGAATTGACGATCTGCCATGACGAACGGAAGACATTATGGTCGATCACAAGGTCCCGCGCCTCTTCCTCGGGCGGGGCGGCGGGGACCAGGCTGGCGGTCAACCGGCCGACGATGGCGACGACGACGATCCCGATCATCGCGAAATGCGGCGGCATCAGGCCGCCCACGATGGTACCGCCGAGGATGGCGATATAGGTGCCCGCCTCCACCCAGCCGGTGCCGGCCAGGACCTCGTCGCCTTGCAGATGCTGCGGCAGGATCGCATATTTGATCGGACCGAAGAAGGTCGAGTGCATTCCCATCGAGAAAAGCGCGAGCAGCATCAGCGGGACGTTGTGCAGCCAGATACCGGCCGCACCGATGACCATGATGGCGATCTCCGCGCTTTTGATCAGCCGGATCATCCACGCCTTGTCGCGGCTGTCGGCCAGTTGGCCGGCGAGCGCGGAGAAGAGGAAAAACGGCAGGATGAAGAGCCCGCCCGCCAGCGCGTTGAACCACGCTTCCGTTTCCGGGTCCTTGTAGATGGTGAAGGTGACCAGGATCACCATCGCCATCTTGTAGAAATTGTCGTTGAAGGCGTTGAGGAACTGGGTCGCGAACAGAGGCAGAAACCGGCGTTGCTTCATCAGCGCAAAGGAACCGGTCATGCAAAACCCAATCTTGTAACCCCGAAGTGCGAAACCTGCCGCCCTCCAAGGCAATTCGGTTGTCGCCCGGGGGGCTTATCGGCTAGGGCTGGCGGGGTCAAAGCCCATTTTGGAACAGTCGCCGTGTCGCGGCGAGAATCGGGGATCATGCTCAGCCTTCCCAATCTTTTGACGCTGTCGCGAATCCTGGCGGTGCCGATCCTTCTGTTCCTTTTGTGGCCCGGCGCTCGCGAGGGCGCCGGGCACCAGCCGTTGCCGATCGATTATGCCGTCGCCTTCGCGCTTTATTGCCTGATGGGCATTACCGATTATTTTGACGGCTATGTTGCACGCGCGCGGGGTGCCGTGTCGCGGCTCGGCATTTTTCTGGATCCGATCGCCGACAAGATCATGATCGCGGCGGTGATCCTGCTGCTTGTCTTCACGCGCGACATCGACGGCTGGCACGTAATCGCAGCCCTGGTGATCCTGCTGCGCGAGATCATCGTGTCGGGGCTGCGCGAATTTCTGGCGACGTTGCAAGTGTCGATGCCGGTGACGCAGCTTGCGAAATGGAAAACCACCTTTCAGCTCGTCTCGTTCGGGGCGCTGATCCTGGCGGGCGCGCTGCCCGCGATGCTGTGGGTCAAGACGGTCGGGCTTGTCGCGCTGTGGGGCGCGGCGGTGCTGACATTGATCACCGGCTGGGATTATTTGCGCGTCGGCCTGAAGCATATGGATTGACGGCGATGGCGCTCGATATCGCCTATTTCGCCTGGGTGCGCGAGCGCATGGGGATGGCGGCCGAAACGATCGAGCTGCCGTCGGGAATTGCGACGGTCGGCGATCTGGCGCGCTGGCTCGCCGCGCGCGACGAACGCGGGGCGCGCGCTTTTGCCGAACCTGCCCGTATCCGCGCCGCCATCGATGGCGAGATGGTCGCGCCCACCGCCTCGATCGCCCATGCGCGCGAGGTCGCACTCTTTCCGCCGGTTACCGGCGGATGACCGGGGTGGCGGTGCGGCAGGCGGCGATCGACGTCGCCGCTGAACTGGCTGCGCACGACGCCGGCGGCCACGGCGCGAGCGCGAGTTTCGTGGGGCGCGTGCGCGGCGACGACGGGCTGGTCGAACTGTTCCTCGAACATCATCCGATACTCACGGAGCGCGGGCTGGTCGCGCTCGCCGAGGAAGCGGCGGGGCGCTGGAACCTTGCGGCGTTGACCCTGATCCACCGCGTCGGCGCGATGGCGCCGGGCGATACGATCGTGCTTGTCATCGCGAGCAGCCGTCACCGCGCCGAGGCGCTGGCGGCATGCGAATATCTGATCGACCGGCTGAAGACCGACGTGATGCTGTGGAAGCGCGAGAGTTTCGCCGACGGGCGGACGGCATGGGTCGAGGAACGCGGGAGCGATCGCGAGCGGGCGGCGCGGTGGGAGTAAGCCAGCCATTGTCGTCATCCCGGACTTGATCCGGGATCCAACCTTCCAGCGTTGCGTAAATGGACCCCGGATCAAGTCCGGGGTGATGAAGTTGGGGGCTAACTCGCCCGATGTTTCCTGAAAATATCGGCGAGCATGCGGAATTCGTCGGCGCGCGGGCTCCCCTTGCGCCACACAAGCGCGATGGTGCGCCAGTCATGGTCCGAATCGAGCGGGCGCGTGTCGATGTCGGTGTGGTCCAGGATACCCGCCTCGATCGCCATTTGCGGCAGCATCGTGATGCCCAGGCCGTTGTCGACCATCTGGACGAGCGTGTGGAGCGACGTCCCCATCATGCGCGCGCCCGCGCGCAGCTCGGGCCGGTTGCACGCCGCGAGCGCATGATCCTTCAGGCAATGCCCGTCCTCGAGCATCAGCATCTGCGCGGGATCGAGCTGGTCGGCGGTGACCATCGCGGGCAGGTCTTCGGACTGTTCTCCGGGAAAGGCGACGAAAAGTGCGTCGTCGAACAGCTTTTCGGCTTCGACGTCGCCGCACGCATAGGGAAGCGCAAGGAGGACGCAATCGACCTGCCCGTGGTGGAGCGATTCGCACGCTTGCGCGCTCGGCTCCTCGCGCAGGAAGAGCTTGAGCGACGGGCGTTCCTTGCGCAGCCGCGGAAGGAGGTCGGGAAGCAGGAAGGGCGCGATCGTTGGGATCACGCTCATCCGCAGTTCGCCGACCAGCGGCGCGGCGGCCGCCGCCGCCATGTCGGCGAGCTCCTCGGCCTCGCGCAGCACGCGATGCGCCTTTTCGACGATCGCATTGCCGAGCGTCGTGAAGCGCACGACGCGGCGCGTGCGTTCGACGAGCGTCTGGCCGAGCAAGGTCTCGAGTTCGCGGATGCCCGCCGACAATGTCGACTGGGTAACATTGCACGCATCGGCGGCGCGACCGAAATGGCCGTGTTCGTGCAGCGCGACGAGATATTGCATCTGCTTCAGGGACGGAAGGTAGTTGTGCATTGATCGGATATAGCAATCATCCTGCCGGATTTGAACAATGGAATCGATGAAAACTTGCAATCAATCCGGCGGCTTCGTCATTTGCTGCCTTCCCCGCGGACATGATAGTGTGCCCGGCGAAGGCGAGGGGGGCACGATGGCGATTTCACGATTTTTGATCGGCGGCCTGGCCAGCGCATTGTTGCTGACCGGCGGCGTATTCCTGTGGCAGGGATATAGCCGTGATGCCGAAGTGCGCGCGATGCCCGAGCCGCCGCCTGCGTTGCCGGCCCTTCCCGTCGCCGGACGCGACGCCCCAAAACGCGGCGCCGCGCCGCCCGAGCTTCCCGAGGCCAAGAGCGAGACGCGCGAGGAACGGCGCTTCAACCGCTACGACCGCGACCGCAACGAGCGGATCAGCCGGGTCGAGATGCTGTCGACGCGCACGGCCGCTTTTCGCAAGCTCGACACGAATGGCGACAATCTGTTGAGTTTCGAGGAGTGGGCAGTAACGACGAGCGACCGCTTCGCGGGCGCCGACGCCGACAAGTCGGGCGACCTGACCCGCGCCGAATTCGCAACAACCGCGCCGAAGCGCAAACCGAAGCCGAAGTGCAGGTGTTGAGGAAGTGGGGTTTAGGCGGAGTGTCTGGAAACGACCGAAAGCGACCCTTCCTCTTCTCGTCACCCCGGACTTGATCCGGGGTCCATGACTTCGGCGCTGCTATGGATCCCGGATCAAGTCCGGGATGACGAAGGAGGTTGAGCGAATGGCAGCTCCCCACCCCAAAGCCGACCTCGCACAAAAAACGCTGTCCTACATTATCTCGCTATGCCAACCTTCGTCCCGGCTCTTTCGATATGCGATAAAACTAACGCTGCCCGGTTTGCCGATATGGGCGGAAACGGAGCGCGACAGGTCCGCGGGGCGCGACAAATCGGAGCTGCAAGAGGCTGAACTTTCCTGAACTTTGGAATGAAGCCGTAGGCGGTATAGCGCGCGCCTCACGTCAAAGTCACAATTCCGATTTCCCGATCCGGCCTGTTCGCCTAGGCCGCCACCCCGTCCGCGACCTTCACCCAATCCGCCAGCGCCCGGCCCGCGCGCTGGGTATACCCCAGTTTGCGGTCCTTTTTGCGGACCTCGTCGGCGAGCGGGGGGAAGAGACCGAAGTTGACGTTCATCGGTTGATAGCTCGCGGCGTCGGCCCCGCCGGTGATGTGACCGAGCAGCGCCCCCAGTGCGGTTTCGGGCGGCGGCGGGGGCAGGGGGCGGCCGGCCAGCTCGGCAGCGGCGAAGCGCGCGGCGACGAGGCCGATCGCGGCGCTTTCGACATAGCCTTCGCAGCCGGTGATCTGACCCGCGAAGCGGATATGCGGCGCCGATTTGAGGCGCAGCTGGTCGTCGAGCAATTCGGGCGACCGGATGAAGCTGTTGCGATGGAGCCCGCCGAGCCGCGCGAATTCCGCCTTCTCGAGGCCGGGGATGGTGCGGAACAGCTCGACCTGCGCGCCATGCTTAAGCTTGGTCTGGAAGCCGACCATGTTCCATAACGTACCGAGCGCATTGTCCTGGCGGAGCTGCACCACGGCATAGGGCCACCGGCCGGTGCGCGGATTGTCGAGCCCGACGCCCTTCATCGGCCCGAAGCGCAAGGTTTCGACTCCACGCTCGGCCATTACCTCGATCGGCATACAGCCCTCGAAATAGGGCGTATCCGTTTCCCAGTCCTTGAAGTCGGTCTTTTCGCCGTCGATCAAGCCCTGGACGAAGGCGTAATATTGGTCTTTGTCCATCGGGCAGTTGATATAATCCTTGCCATCGCCGATCGGCCCGACCTTGTCCCAGCGGCTCGCCATCCACGCGACGTCCATGTCGATGCTGTCGCGATGGACGATGGGCGCTATGGCATCGAAAAAGGCGAGCGAATCCTTGCCCGTCGCGGCGCCGATGCTATCGGCGAGCGACGCGGCGGTGAGCGGGCCGGTCGCGACGATCGTCAGGCCCTCGGCGGGCAATGTATCGATGCGCTCGCGCACGACGGTGACGTTGGGGTGCTCGGACAGCGCGCGCGTTACGCCGCCTGAAAAAAGGTCGCGGTCGACTGCGAGCGCCGAGCCTGCCGGGACCTTGGTCGCGTCGGCCTCGCGCATGATCAGCGAATTCAGCGTCCGCATCTCGCGGTGGAGCAGCCCGACGGCGTTGCTGTCGCCGTCGTCGCTGCGAAAGCTGTTCGAGCAGACCATTTCGGCGAGCGTGTGGCCCTGATGTGCGGGGGTCATGTCGCCGCCCCCGCGCATTTCGGACAAGCGCACGCGATAACCCGCCTCGGCGAGCTGCCACGCGGCCTCGGACCCCGCGAGCCCGCCGCCGATGATATGAATGTCGTGCCCGGCCATTTACTCTTTCCGTTGACTTGCGCTTGATCCGCCGCGCACTAGGCCGGTTGCAGGCAAGATGCAAAGGGGCGGTGGATGAGCGGGAACGGCAATTGGGATTGCGCGCGCTGGTTGTGGCTGCTCGCGCTCCTGGCGGGGACAAGCTATTTCGCCGCGGTGTTGCAGCATTGGGACGGCCCCGCAATATGGGCTTGGAAGGCGAGCGGTGTCGGCCTGCTCGCGCTGTGGGCGGCGGCCAACGCGCGCGGCCGCGACGGCTGGGCGATTGCCGCGGTGCTGGCGCTCGGCGCGCTTGGCGACTGGCTGCTGGACGCACGAGGATTGACGGTCGGCGCCATCGCCTTTGCCGCCGGGCACGTCGTGGCCATAACCCTCTACCTGATCAACCGGCGGCCTCGCCTGACCGGCTCGCAGGCTGCGCTTGCGATCCTGACCGTGCCGCTCGCAGTGGCAATCTCCTGGGCGCTGACGAGGGGCGTCGCGGGCAGCGGCGCCGCGATCGGCTACACCGCGCTGGTCGCCGCGATGGCGGCGAGCGCGTGGGCGAGTCGCTTTTCGCGCTATCGCACCGGGATCGGCGCGATGCTGTTCCTGGCAAGCGACCTCTTCATCTTTGCGGGCGAGGGCGGGGCCCTGTCGAAGGCGATGACGATGTGGCTCGTCTGGCCGCTCTATTTCGCCGGCCAGGCGCTGATCGCATGGGGCGTCGTTACGGCGCATGCGGCCGCTACGAGCAGCGGATCGACTGGAAGGAATATCGGCTAGGCTTCGATGGGGAAGGCTACGGCATGGTAATCCAGCCATGCGGCGCGTATATCGGCGACGAGGTCGGCGGCGGCCCCGATCGCTGCGGTGCCTTTCGATAACAAGCACTTGTCGTGCCGCTATCGGCGACCATATCGAACGTCCCACTCCCTTGACAAGGCTTGACCCTCCGACATGGCTGCACAGAATCGCTATTACCGCGGGCCGATTTCCGATCATTTCGACGGAACGCGATTCCTCAATCCCGCGGGTGAGCCCGAAACCGACCGGTCGCTCGGCGACCTGCTGCGCTGGCGTCGCACCGCGTCTGACAGTCCCTGGCCTGCTGCCGTGGAGGTCTCGCCGATCCTTCCCGAGGCAAGGGTTGACGGATTGCGGGTGACGATGATTGGTCACGCGACCTTGCTGATTCAGGTCGGTGGGCTCAATCTCCTGACCGATCCGGTATTCTCCGATCGAGCCAGTCCGTTTTCCTTCGCCGGGCCCAAACGCATCACGGTGCCTGGCGTTGCGCTGGACGCATTGCCGCCCATCGATGCTATCCTGTTGTCGCACAATCATTACGACCACCTCGACCTCGCCTCGCTGCGAAGGCTGGTCGCCGACCATGATCCGCTGATCGTCACGCCGCTGGGGAACGATGCCATCATTCGCCGCCGACTGGCCGCGGCTCGCGTTGAAGCTGGCGATTGGGGCGATGCGGTCGCAATCGGGCCCGAAGCGCACGCCCATATCGTTCCCGCGCTTCACTGGTCGTCGCGCGGCCCGCGCGACCGCCGAATGGCGCTGTGGGGTGGGTTCGTCGTAGAGGCGGCAGTCCGGCGGGTCTATTTCGCCGGAGATACGGGCTATGGCACCGGCCGCATATTTCGCGACATCGGCGCGCGCTTTGGTCCCATCGATGTCGCGATCGTACCGATCGGCGCGTATGATCCGCGATGGTTCATGGCAGCGCAGCATTGCAATCCGGAGGAAGCCGTCCGGATCGTCGAAGACGTAGGCGCCAAAGCCGGCATCGGCATGCACTGGGGCACGTTCAAACTGACCGACGAAGCGCGCGACGAACCGAGAGAGCGGCTGGTCGCCGAGCTTTTGAAGCGGGGGAAGGATCCCGAATATTTCGTGGCCATGTGCCCGGCGGACGTCGCCGATTTCACCCACGTATAGCGAGCAGGAAGGCGGGGGCAGCGATCAGTCGCGCCTTTCCACAGCCACCACCGCATCGATCGGCAATTCGCCATAGAGGTGTGGAAAGAGCATGCCGCCGCGTGCCTCTTCCCAGCGGACCGCATCGCCCAGCAGGGTGAGGTCGACCTCGGCGATGTGCAGGCCGGTCTGTCCCGCGAAATGTTTGTCGAGCGTCCCTTCGACCTGTTCGGCGGTGGAAAGGTGGATATAGCCGTCGGCGACGTCGATCGGTGCGCCGTGGAAAACGCGATCACGCTCGAATTCGGCCCATTGCTGGGCCGTCAGGATCTTGAAGGCGGTGGCGGCGCTCATGCGCCGCCGTCCTTTGCGTCTTCGGCCGGTTCGACCTCTTCGGCGATCGCTTCGACGACTTCTTCTTCGCTTTCCTCGATCAGCGCGGCCGAGACGACATGCTCACCCTCGGCGACGTCGAACAGGCGTACGCCCGCGGAGCCGCGCCCGATGACGCGCAGGCTGTCGAGCCCCATCCGAATGAGTTTCGCCTGGTCGGTGACGAGCATCAGCTGGTGTGCCTGCGTCGCCGGGAAACTTGCGACCACCGGGCCGTTGCGACCGATATTGTCGATATTGGTGATCCCCTGGCCGCCGCGTCCTGTACGGCGATATTCGACCGCGGACGACAGCTTGCCATAGCCGTTGGCGCAGATGGTCAGGATGAACTGTTCGCGCGCCACCAGTTCGGCATAGCGTGCGTCGTCCATGCGACGCGGGGTGCGGTCGGGATCCTCGCCCTTCCACGGCGCATGACGCAGATAATCCTCGCGTTCGTCCTGGTCGGCAATCCCGGTGCGATGCAGGATCGACAGCGAGATGACTTCGTCGCCCGCCGCGAGCCGCATCCCCCGCACGCCGGTCGAGTTGCGGCTCTGGAATTCGCGGACGTCGTCGCCGGCGAAGCGTATCGCCTTGCCCTGCCGCGTAGCGAGCAGGACATCGTCGCTTTCGTCGAGCAGCGCGACGCCGATCAGCCGATCGCCTTCATCCTCACCCTCGAACTTCATGGCGATCTTGCCGTTCGATGGCACGTTGGTGAAGGCATCCATGCTGTTGCGGCGCACGCTGCCCTTCGCCGTCGCGAACATGACGTGCAGCTTGCCCCATTCCTCCTCATCCTCGGGAAGCGGCAGCACGGTCGAAATCGTTTCGCCGGTTTCGAGCGGAAGCAGGTTCACCATCGGGCGCCCGCGCGTGGCAGGACCGCCTTCGGGCAAGCGCCAGACCTTCATGCGATAGACGCGGCCGAGGGTCGAGAAGAACAGAACCGGCGTATGGGTCGAGGTGACGAACAATTCAGTGACGACATCCTCGTCCTTCGTCGCCATGCCGGCGCGGCCCTTGCCGCCGCGGCGCTGGGCGCGGAAGGTGTCGAGCGGGGTGCGCTTGATATAGCCGTCCATCGTCACCGTGACGACCATCTCTTCGCGCTCGATCAGATCCTCGTCGTCGATCCCGTCGGCGGCGGGCGCCATCAGCGTCTTGCGGGGGGTGGCGAATTCGTCGCGTACCGCGACCAGTTCCTCGCGCATCACGCCATAGAGTTTGACGCGGTCGGCCAGGATCGACAGCAGCTCCTCGATAACGGCCGCCAGCTCCTTTAGCTCGTCGCCGATTTCATCGCGGCCGAGCGCGGTCAGGCGGTGGAGGCGCAGGTCGAGGATCGCCTTCACCTGTGTTTCCGACAGGCGATAGGCGGCGCTTTCTTCCATCTCGCCCTCGATCGCTTCGACGAGGCGAATATAGGGCGCGATCTCGCCGATCGGCCACTCGCGTACGAGCAGGGCTTCGCGCGCGGCAGCAGGGTTCGGGGCGCCGCGGATGATCCGCACGACCTCGTCGAGGTTCGACACCGCGACGACGAGACCCAGCAAGATGTGCGCGCGATCGCGTGCCTTCGCGAGTTCATATTTGCAGCGGCGGGTGATCACCTCTTCGCGGAAGGCGATGAAGGCGGTCAATATGTCCTGCAGCCCCAGCATTTCCGGGCGGCCGCCGCGGATCGCGAGCATGTTCGCCGGGAAGCTCGACTGCGCCGGGGTATGGCGCCACAGCTGGTTGAGCACGACGTCGGGGGTCGCATCGCGCTTCAGGTCGACCACGACGCGTACGCCGTCACGGTTCGATTCGTCGCGAATGTCGGCGACACCCTCGATGCGCTTGTCGCGGGCCGCTTCGGCAATCTTTTCGACAAGTCCCGATTTGCCGACCTGGAAGGGGATCGACGTCAGCACGATCGATCGGCGATCGCCGCGTCCTTCCTCGACATCATGCGTCGCGCGCATCATGATCGATCCGCGCCCCGTGGTGTAGGCGTTGCGGATACCGCCCTGGCCAAGGATCATCGCGCCGGTCGGGAAATCGGGTCCGGGAATGATCTGCATCAGCTCTTCGGTGGAGAGCGGCGCGCCGCCTTCGAGCTGGCGGTCGATCGTCGCGAGGCAGGCGTCGATCACTTCGCCCAGATTGTGCGGCGGGATATTGGTCGCCATGCCGACCGCGATGCCGCCGGCGCCGTTGACGAGCAGGTTCGGGAAGCGGGCGGGAAGAACCTGCGGTTCTTCGCGGCTTGAATCATAGTTCGGCTGGAAATCGACCGTATCCTTGTCGAGGTCGTTGAGCAGCGTCATCGACACCTTGGCAAGGC
The DNA here is from genome assembly GCF_059693785.1 of Sphingopyxis sp. CR5. NCBI lineage: Bacteria > Pseudomonadati > Pseudomonadota > Alphaproteobacteria > Sphingomonadales > Sphingopyxidaceae > Sphingopyxis > Sphingopyxis sp. CR5. The sequence continues at coordinate 113,167 of NZ_JCATIE010000007.1, forward strand.
GCGCCTCGGTGTAGCGCATCGACGCCGGCGGGTCGGGATCCATCGAACCGAAATTGCCCTGGCCGTCGATCAGCGGAACGCGCATCGACCAGTCCTGCGTCATCCGCGCCAGCGCGTCGTAGATCGCGCTGTCGCCGTGCGGGTGGTAGTTACCCATCACGTCGCCGACGATCTTGGCCGATTTCTTGTAAGGCCGGCCGGGAACGAAACCGCCCTCCTGTGCCGCGTAGAGGATGCGGCGATGGACCGGCTTCAGGCCGTCGCGTACGTCGGGAAGCGCACGGCTGACGATCACGCTCATCGCGTAATCGAGATAGGACGTCTTCATTTCGTCGACGATGTTGATCGGCGAAACGCCATCTTCTGACGGCGGCACAGACATATTTTCTTCGGTCAAGACCCGGCCTTTTTTCTGCTTATCGGGAGATGGATTTTGCCTAGCCGATGGGCGGTACGAATGCCAGTGATTCGCGCGGTTTCCGCGGCATTTTTTCAGACCCGTGACGGTCGTTCGCCCGCGGGTCGACCCGGGGCGGAATCGGGACGCGATGTGACGTCACGACGGCGCATAAGCGACTTGCCAATCGCCCGCTCGCGCCTAAAGGTTCGGCACAATGCGCTTTTTCACGATCCCTGGCGGCTCATGGCCCTGATCGCGCTGGTGGGGGCCAGCGAGCCGTTGCCCGACGGCGGGCTGCGCGCGCTCGTATCGGTGGCCGGGGAGACGCTGCTCGAACGGCAGGCGGCGCGGCTGGCCGATGTCGGCGTCGCGCACATCGCGATATCGGTCGGGGCGGTGCCAGGCGAACTGCTTGCCACCTGCGACCGCATCCGCCGCAGGGGCATGAAGGTGACGCCGGTACGCGCGGCCGACGACCTGCTTCCGCTCGTCGAAAGCGACGATCGGATCATTCTGGTGGCCGACGGACTTCGCGCAGGGGGCACGCATTATGCCGCGATCGCCAAGCCCGGGTCGCCCGCGATCCTCGTTACCGGCGACACCGTGCTGACCCAGGGGTTCGAGCGGATCGACGCGACGCGGCGCTGGGGCGGGCTTGCCTCGATCTCGCAGCCGATGGTCGCCGATCTCGCGGCGATGCCGGGCGAATGGGACATGATGCTCACCCTGCTGCGCCTTGCCGTGCAGGCGGGATCGCGGCGGCTCTATTGCGAGCCTGCGCTGTTCGAGCAGGGCGAAATCGCAATCATTGCCGACCGTCCGACCGCGGCGCGGATCGAGCAATCGAGTTTGCAGCAGGTCGAATATGGCGGCATGGGGCTGGGGCGTTCGGCGATCATGATGCCGCTGGTCCGCCTTGCCGGGCCCCTGCTGGTGCGCTCGCCGGCAACCGCGCGCTACCTGCCCTATATCACCGGACTTTTGTGGGTGATTGTCGCCTTGCTGGCGGCTGGCGGGCTCGCCGCGGCGGGCGCGCTGGTGGCGGTGTTCGGCGGCCTCGGCCTTGCCGCTATGCGCTTCCTGTCGGCGTTCCGTGCCGAGAGCGCGGCTCAGGACCGCTGGCGCGAAGTCATCCGTACCTTTGCCTGGATCCTGCTCGCGGCCTTTCCCTGGCTCGTGTCGCTTGCCGGGGCCGACCATCGCGCGCCGCCTTTTTCCGAGGCGGCGCTTGCCCCGTGCCTTGCCGCGACAATCCTCCTGGCGCGCTGGCTGTACGAGGATTCGGGGGAGAAAAGGCGTTTCCACTGGCTGTTGCCCGACGCTGACCAGGCCTGGATCATGCTTGCGCCGTCACTGCTCTTTGCCTTTGCGCCGCTGATGTTCGCGATCCTGCCGTTGCTCGCGCTTCTGCAAACGATGCTCTGGCTCAAGCTGGCCCGCCGGCCGGAGGCACGCTAAAACAAAGCGCTTCAAGGTTTAGAGCGCATTAACGCCATCCTGATATGGCCCAGACCGAATGAGTGACTCTCTCGCCCCGTCCGGCATCGATCTGCCGTCGCCGACGCTCTCGGCGCGCCTGGCGGAACTTGCCGGCTATCTGGCGGCACCGGCAGCGGGGCGGCTTACCGAAGAGCAGCGTGCGCTGGCGCTTGGTGTGGCCCGGCGGCTGGTGCAGCGCATCGCGATCGAGCTCGATCCGGGGCTGGATCGGGACACGCTGTGGCAGGACTGGGTCAGTGGCGGAATCCCGGCAGCTCCGCGGCTCGCGGCGCCTTGTTTCGCGCGCGCCGAAGAGCATCGTTGGCGTATGCAGACGATGCCTTATGTCGCCGTGCGTCCGTCCGAAGAGGCGGACGCGCCCGATGCAGACGCGACAAAGCCGCAAGATGCCGTGCCGCCGACGCCCGTCGAGGGTGCATATCTCGCTCTGCGTATCGCCGACGGCAGGCGCCGCGATGCCCTTGGCAACCCCTGTATCGCGCTCGCCGATCTCGACCCCGAGTTGCTCCATACGCTGCTCCTCGATATCGCGGCGTGGCAATTGGCCCGGATCGACGGCGGCCGCGATCGCGGAACACGGCTCAGCGACGCGGTCAATAGGTTGCAGGCAAAGCTGACGGATGCGCGCGGCGTCGATGCCGCGGCCGTTGCCTACCATGCCGCCCTGAGTGCCGAAAACGCCGTAACGGCCGCGGCGGAGGCGGCCATTGCCGGGCACGACTGGCCAGCGGTGATCGCACTCGCCGCGGCCGCGCACGGCCAGCGCTATGATGCCACGGCGCTTGCGCTGCTGACGGCCCAGGCCGCCGCGCTGCCGTCGCTGCTCGCTCCGCTCCGCCTCGAGCGGACTGCGATTGCGCCGCTCGAAGCCTCATTGGCTCGCCTGACGGCCCGGGCGCTGTCCGACGACGTCGCTGCCGATCTGGCGCCCCCGCCGGAGAATGGCCGATGAGTGAGCGTATCGTCCGCGGGCGCATCGATCGTGCCGGCGCGCTCGTCAGCGCGGATGCGCCGCTGCTCCGGCTCCAGCAACGGGCGGGAGGCGGTCTCGATCGTCCGCTCGCCTTGCCCCAGCTCGCCCGGCTCGTCGCGCTCGCGCAACGGACTCAGCGTGACATAAGCCGGCCGCTCTATGCCGCCGACGATCATAGCGACATCCATGCTATGGTGCGGGTGATGCCCGATGCCGACGGTGCGAGCCTGGAGATCAGCGACTGGCGGACGCGCCCGGTCGCGCCGTCGCAGGTGCCTGCGGTGCCCGAGAGCATTTCGCTGCCGGGCGGCTGGGCGTGGGAATGCGATGGCCAGTTGCGACTCATTGCGCTGCGCGCGGGTGCCGAGGCGCCGCCGGTGCCGACAGGCTGGGAAGGCCGGTCGCTGTCCGAAATGTTCGAGTTGCAACCCGACGATGATGGCCGGTTCGCGGTCCTGCGGGCGCTGGCGCGGCAATCGCGCTTTGTCGGACAGCGCGTCCATATCGCCGCCAGCGCGGAACGAGCGCACTGGACCTTGTCCGCCGAACCGCAGTTCGATGCGGCGGGGCGCTTCATCGGCTTTCGCGGCATTGCCGAACCGGCGGATACTTCCGTCAATGCGGCGCCTGCAGCGCCGGCGCGGCGCACCGATCCGGCTTTCGGTTCGCTGCCACTGTCCGATCCGCAGTTCGGACGCCGGATCGATGGCGCGCTGCGCGGACCGCTGAGCCGCATCATCGCCACCGCCGAAACGATCTCGGGGCAGTTCGACGGGCCGATCCGGGCCGACTATGCGCGCTATGCCGGGGACATCGCCCATGCGGGACGCCACCTGCTGGGCCTTGTCGACGACCTTGCCGACCTCCAGAATATCGAGCGCCCCGGATTCAAGGCGGCGCGCGACGAAATCGACCTTGGCGACCTTGCACGGCGCGCGGTCGGATTGCTCGGGATGAAGGCCGAGGAGCGGGGCATTCGCATCGATACCCCGCGCGCCGACGACCAGATGCCCGCATGGGGCGAATTCCGGCGCGTGTTGCAGGTGCTGCTCAACCTGCTGGGCAATGCGATCCGCTATTCGCCCGAGGATTCCCAGATCTGGATCCGTGTGGATCGCGACGGCGACCGTGCGACGGTGACGATCGCCGATCAGGGGCAAGGCCTTTCGGCCGATCAGCAGGCGGTGGTGTTCGAGAAATTCGAGCGCCTGGGCCGCACCGATAGCGGCGGGTCGGGCCTGGGGCTTTACATCGCGCGGCGTCTCGCGCGCGCGATGGAGGGCGACCTGACCGTCGAAAGCGCGCCGGGGCAGGGGGCCCGCTTCACGCTGAGCCTGCCGGCGCGAGAGGTCGGTTGACGGCGGTGGCTATCGGTTGACGGATTGACGTGCGCGGCGGGCTTGCTCGCAGAATCGGCCGCTATCGCGGCACGCCTTTTCAAGGCCTTCGATCGAGTGATCCCATTGCTCGACGACATAGGGGTCGTGGGTGATGTCGGGCGAATAGATTCGGCGCATCGCGGTCTGTCCTCGCGCGGCGGGCCGGTCCGCTGTCGCCGGCGCATCGGCTGTATCGACTGCTTTCGGTGCCGTGGACAGGACCGTCAGCAGGTATAGCGCGACGCCCAGAACGGCACTCCACAGCAGGGTCCGCGCACCCTTCCGCATTGCCTGTCTCCCTGCATTCAAGCCGATAGTCGGTGCCGGGTATCGTGATCGAACGATGCGGCCCAATGCCTGTAAAAGGAAAAGGGGCCGCAATCGCAGCCCCTTTTGCCATCATTGTCGCATTTGGTGGACCAGGCTCAGCGCTTGTCGACCGGGACATAGGGACGCTGGGTCGGGCCAGTGTAAAGCTGGCGCGGGCGGCCGATTTTCTGCGCGGGGTCAGAGATCATTTCGTTCCACTGAGCAACCCAGCCGACGGTGCGGGCGAGCGCGAAGAGCGCGGTGAACATCGTCGTGGGGAAACCGATCGCCGACAGGATGACGCCCGAATAGAAATCGACGTTCGGGAACAGCTTCTTTTCCACGAAATAATCGTCGCTGAGCGCCATTTCCTCGAGCTGCAGTGCGACGTCGAAGACCGGGTCGTTGACCTTGAGTGCCGAAAACACTTCGCGCACCGTCTTTTGCATCACGGTCGCGCGCGGATCGTAATTCTTGTAGACACGGTGGCCGAAGCCCATCAAGCGGAACGGGTCATCCTTGTCTTTCGCGCGCGCGATATACTCGGGGATGCGTTCGGGACGGCCGATCTCGCGCAGCATGTTGAGCGCGGCCTCGTTCGCGCCGCCGTGCGCCGGACCCCACAGGCAGGCGATTCCCGCCGCGATGCACGCGAAGGGGTTGGCGCCCGACGAGCCCGCAAGGCGGACGGTCGAGGTCGACGCATTCTGTTCGTGGTCGGCGTGGAGGATGAAGATGCGGTCGAGCGCGCGGACGACCGCCGGATCGACGTCATAGTCCTCGGCCGGGACGCCAAAGGTCATGCGCAGGAAATTGTGCGTATAGCCCAATTCATTGTTCGGATAGATGAAGGGCTGACCTATCGAATATTTATACGCCATCGCCGCGATCGTCGGCATTTTCGCAATCAGGCGGTGGCTCGCGATCATCCGCTGAACGGGATCGTGGATCTCTGTCGAGTCGTGATAGAAGGCCGACAGCGCGCCGACGACCCCACACATGATCGCCATCGGATGCGCGTCGCGACGGAACCCGCGATAGAAGGTCGCAAGCTGCTCGTGCAGCATCGTGTGGCGCGTGATCGTATTGTCGAATGTGTCGAGTTCGTCCGCGCTCGGCAGTTCGCCATTGAGCAGCAGATAGGCGACCTCCATGAAGCTCGAATGTTCGGCAAGATCGCCGATCGCATAGCCGCGATGGAGGAGGACGCCTTCATCGCCGTCGATATAGGTCAGTTTCGACTCGCAACTGGCGGTCGATGTGAAGCCCGGATCATAGGTGAAGGCGCCGGTCTGGCCATAGAATTTGCGGATGTCGACGACGTCGGGCCCTACGGTTCCCGACAATATCGGGCTCTCGACGCTCTTGTCCCCCAGGGTGATTTTGGCGGCGGTATCGGTCATGATTCTTCCCTTGATCTGGAGGCCAAACGCAAAGTCGCTACGCCCCTGCCGGATAATTGTGCGCTGCGTCAAGTCGCGCCAGGCTGTTGTCGCGGCCGAGGAGCAGGAGCACGTCGAAAATCCCCGGGGAAACCGCGCGCCCGGTGAGGGCGGCGCGCAAGGGCTGTGCGAGCTTGCCGAGCCCCAGGCCGGCGGCTTCGGCGCTTTCGCGAACTGCCGCCTCGACCGTTTCGCCGGTCCAGTCCGTCAGCCTGCGTAGCCGGTCGGCGGCGTCCGCGAGCAGTCCTTCGGGCGCGTCGGCGAGCAGCTTTGCGGCCTTCTCGTCCATATCGAGTGGTAGCGGCGCGAACAGGAAGGTTGCGCCTTCGGCAATCTCGATGAGCGTTTTCGCGCGCGGCTTCAGCGATTCCATCGCCTTGGCGAGCAGCGCGCGGTCTTCGGGGTCCAGTGCGCGCCCGACCAACGCCTCGATGCGCGGCGCCGTGAGATCGGCGAGGCGCTGATTGCCGGCTTCACGCAGATAATGACCGTTCAGATTCTCGAGCTTCTTGAAATCGAAGCGCGACGGCGAACGGCCGACATGTGCCAGGTCGAACCAATCGATCGCCTGTTCGCGGCTGATGATTTCCGCATCGCCATGACCCCAGCCGAGGCGGAGGAGGTAATTGTTCACCGCTTCGGGCAGATAGCCCATCTCGTCGCGATAGGCATCGACACCCAGTGCGCCGTGACGCTTCGACAGCTTCGCGCCATCGGCGCCGTGGATCAACGGGACGTGGGCATAAACGGGCTCGCGCCAGCCCATCGCGCGCAGCAGCGCGACCTGGCGAAAAGCGTTGTTCAAATGGTCGTCACCGCGGATCACATGGGTCACACCCATATCGTTGTCGTCGACGACGACGCTCAGCATATAGGTCGGGGTGCCGTCCGAGCGCAGCAGGATGAAATCGTCGAGTTCGCCGTTTTGAACCGTAACCTCGCCCTGCACCCGGTCGTCGATCGTCACCGCGCCATCCTGCGGCGCGCGTAGCCGGATCACGTGGGCGGCGGCGGGGTCGCCGTCGTCGCGATCGCGCCACGGGCTGCGAACACGGAAGGGCATCCGCTTTTCCTGAGCTTCGGCGCGCATTGCCGCGAGTTCGTCTTGCGTCAGGTAGCAGCGATAGGCTTCGCCCTTCGCGAGAAGTTCGTGTGCGACCGCGGCGTGGCGGTCGGCGCGCGCGAACTGATAGACTGCATCGCCGTCCCAATCGAGATCGAGCCAGCGCATTCCGTCGAGGATCGCGTCAATCGCCGCGTCGGTCGAGCGCGCTCGGTCCGTGTCTTCGATACGCAGCAGGAACTTGCCGCCGTGATGGCGTGCGAACAGCCAGTTGAACAGCGCGGTGCGCGCGCCGCCAATGTGAAGAAAGCCGGTCGGCGAGGGTGCGAAGCGCGTTACGACATCGGCGCCGGTCGCTTCGACCGGATCGGTGGGGTTTTGGGTTGCCACTGGCGACTCTTTCAATCAGGTTGCCCGCGCCGCGAGAGCCGGCGCCGCGGGGATTGGGGGTGCCCCTAGCATGGCAACATGGCCGCTTCAAACGCCCATTGATGTCTCACCGATACACGGCTGGCGCCGCATATCCGAAGCGATCGAGGCGCGGCTCGACGCGGACCGCGAGCGGATCGCGCTGTGGCTGCCCGTCGCGTTGGGCGCGGGGATCGCCAGTTGGTTCGCCATGCCCCGGGAAATCGACTGGATCGGGTTTCTACTTCTGCTTGGCGGCGGGATATTTGTCGGGTTTCTGATCGGCTGGAAGCGGCGCTTCGGGCGCACCGTCGTGGTCGGTTGCGGCACGATGGCAGCCGGGTTGTTGCTGATCTGGGCGCGTGCCGCGTGGGTCGCTGCTCCGGTGCTTGCCTGGCCGGTGACGACGCAATTTTCCGCGATCGTCGAGAGTGTGGAGCCGCTCCCCGCGCGCGGCCAGACGCGGCTGCTCTTGCGTCCCGTGGAGCGCCACGATTTGCCCCCACAGCTGCGGGTAACGCTGCGCGGCGAGCAGGGGAGGGGGATCGTACCGGGCGACGCGATCGGCCTGCGGGCGAGGCTGATGCCGCCGCCGACCGCCAGCCTTCCCGGCGGCTATGATTTCGCACAGCGCGCCTGGTTCGACCGGATCGGCGCGGTCGGAAGCGCGCTTGGCAAGGTTGCGCAGGCGGCCGGAGCGGGGCAGGGGCCGCCGCCGCTGCGAGCGCGGCTCAGCGCGCATATTCACGACCAGGTCCCCGGGTCCCCCGGCGGGGTCGCTTCGGCACTCGTCACCGGGGACCGCGGCGCGATCAGCGATGCCGACGCAGAGGCGATGCGGCGTAGCGGGCTCGCGCATCTGTTGTCCATCAGCGGCCTGCACGTCACGGCGGTCGTCGGTTTTGCGATGCTGCTGGCGATGCGCTTGCTGGGACTCAGCCGCCGCCTCGCGCTGGCGGGCCATGTGCTGCCGCTTGCGGCGGCTGCCGGGGCGCTCGCGGGAGCAGGATATACCTGGCTTGCCGGGGCCGAAGTGCCGACCCTGCGTTCGCTTATAGCCGCGCTGCTCGTGCTCGCGGCGTTTCTGCTCGGGCGCGAGGCGATCACCTTGCGGCTCGTCGCGGCGGGGGCGCTGCTCGTGCTGATCTGGCGACCCGAGGCGCTGGTCGGCCCGAGCTTCCAATTGAGCTTTGCCGCCGTCACCGCGATCATCGCGCTGCACGAGAGCCGCTGGATGCAGCGATTTGCCGCGCGGCGCGACGAGCCGCGGGCCGTCCGTTTCGGGCGCGCGGTCGCGGGGCTGTTGATAACGGGCCTCGTTGTCGAGGTCGCGCTCGCGCCGATCGCGCTTTTCCATTTTCACAAGGCGGGCCTGTACGGCGCGCTCGCCAACGTCGTCGCGATCCCGCTGACGACCTTTGTGATCATGCCGGCCGAGGCGCTGGCATTGTTGTTCGACGCCGTCGGACTCGGCGCGCCCTTCTGGTGGATCGCCGAACATGCGCTGTCCGCGCTGATCGCGCTCGCGCACCGCGTCGCGGCGGCGCCGGGCGCGGTGGCGGCGCTGCCGATCTTTCCGGCGTGGGGTTTCGCGCTCGCGGTTCTGGGCGGGCTGTGGTTGCTCCTGTGGCAGCGTCGCTGGCGCCTCGCCGGATTGATGCCGCTGCTCGTGGGCGCCACGGCGTTGGTCGTTCAGCCGCGCCCAGACCTGCTCGTGAGCGGCGACGGGCGCCACATCGCCGCCGCGGTGCCGGGCGGCGGCTATGCGCTGTTGCGCGGCCGTGCCGGCGATTATGTGCGCGACACGATGGCCGAGGCGGCGGGGGTCGACGCGCCGCTCGGTGTGCTCACCGACATGGATCATGTGACGTGCAACCGCGACTTCTGTCGCTGGCGCCAGCGGAACCGGACGATCCTGGCCCAGCGCGGTTACGATCGTATCGACGGCACGGCGATGGCGCCCGCGTGCGCCGCCGCCGATGTGGTAATCAGCCACCGCTGGCTCCCGCGCGAATGCCGGGCGCGCTGGTTGACGATCGACCGCGACAGCCTCGCCGAAAGCGGCGGGCTCGCGCTCTATCTCGGCGATCCGCCGCGCGCCGCCACCGCTTTACGCCGCGGCGACGAGCATCCGTGGCGGCGCCCGCCGCAGGTCAGTGGTAACGACGAAGCAGTCCCGACAAACGCCCTTGCACCATGACGCGCTCGGCCTCGTAACGCTGCGGCTCATAGGCGCCGTTGGCAGGGTCGAGCCGGACCATCCGGCCTTCGCGGCGGAAGTATTTGAGCGTGGCATCCTGTCCGTCGACCAGCGCGACGACAATGTCGCCTTCGCGCGCGGTGTCCGCTTTCTGGATCAGCGCATAGTCGCCGTCGAGAATGCCCGCCTCGATCATCGAATCGCCCGATACTTCAAGCGCATAATGATCGCCCGAACCGAGCAGCGCGGCCGGTACGGCGAGCTGATTATGATCCTCGAACGCTTCGATCGGAACGCCCGCGGCGATACGGCCGTGGAGCGGAACTTCGATGATGTCGTTGGCGGCGATCGGCCGAAGCGCCGGGGGCGCTTTGCGCAGCGGGGCGACATTGTCGCGATTGTCGTGCACACCGCCTTTCGCGCCTTCAGGGAGCTTGATCACCTCCAACGCGCGGGCGCGATTGGGAAGGCGACGAAGAAAACCCCTTTCTTCCAAGGCGCTTATCAGTCGATGTATGCCCGATTTCGATTTGAGTCCCAGCGCCTCCTTCATCTCCTCGAACGAAGGCGAAATGCCGCTGTCGTCGAGTTTCTGCTGGATGAAGTGGAGCAGTTCATGCTGCTTCGCGGTCAACATCGCCTAGGTCTCCATACTGCCAGTTTCGGACATATGGAGAACGATAGAGGAACAGATCGGAACTTGTCAAGCGATCGCGATATAGTCGGCGCCGTCGCCCGCCCCGCGCGCGGGCGCCGCGATGTCGCGGATGACCAGCGCGTTGGCGCCGCCAAGCGGAAAGGTGCGCCCGCTGTCCTGGCCGTCGAAGATATGAAGTTCGCCGCTGTCGAGCCGCGCGCGCAGATAGTCGCGCCGCGCGCCGCCCGGCGCCAGCGGTGCGGCGAGCGGCGCCGAGAAGATGGGCGGTAACGGCGCGCGCGCGCCGGCGAGATGGCGGACGAGCGGGAGCAGGAACAAAGTCGCTGTGACGAAGGCCGACGCAGGGTTTCCTGGCAGGCCGAGCAGCAAGGAATCCCCTAGCGTTCCGGCCATGAGCGGCTTGCCGGGTTTCATGGCGACTTTCCAGAAATCGATCGTGCCGGCGGCGTCGTCGAGCGCGCCGCGCACATGGTCATGGTCGCCGACCGATGCGCCACCGACGCTGACGATGACGTCATGGCGGCGCGCCAATTGTTTGAGCGCGGCCGATATCCGGTCGCGGTCGTCGCCGATATGGAGCGGGAGCGACACAATCGCGGGCTCGCTCGCCATCATCGCCGCCAGCATCGCGCCGTTGCTGTCGGGAATCTGTCCCGCCGCGAGCGGGCGTCCCGGTTGAACGAGTTCGTCGCCCGTCGTCAGCACGGCGACGCGCGGCCGAGCGCCGACGCGAAGCTGGCTCGCGCCGCTCATGATCGCGGCGGCGATCGCGCCGGGTGTCAGCCGAGTCCCGGCCTCGATCAGGCGGTCGCCCGCGGCAAAGTCGCTGGCGCGGGCGCGGACATGCTGGCGGTCGCGAATAGCGTCCGAGGTCGCGAGCGCCAATCGCGACCCATCGACCGCGACATCCTCTTGCATTACCACGGTGTCGGCGCCGTCGGGGAGCATGGCGCCGGTGAAGATCCGCATGGCCTGGCCTGCCGCCAGCGCCCGCGCGGGGGGCTCGCCCGCTGCGCTTTCGCCCGCGATCGCCCACGGGCCGGGCAAGTCGGTGAAGCGGATCGCATATCCGTCCATTGCCGACAGGGAGGCGGAGGGCTGGTCGCGCGTCGCGATGACATCGTCTGAAAGATACCGGCCAAGCGATTCGGAAAAGGCAATATTCTCCGCTCCGAGGGGTGGACGGAGTGCGAGCAGGCGCGCCTGGGCGTCCTCGACGGGAAGCCAGGCGCTCACGCGGCGCGCCAGTCGCCCGAGCGCCCGCCGCTCTTTTCGAGTAACCGCACGTCGCCGATCACCATCGCGCGGTCGAGCGCCTTGGCCATGTCGTAGAGGGTGAGGAGCGCGACCGACGCGGCGGTCAGCGCTTCCATCTCGACCCCGGTCGGGCCTGTGGTCGCGGCGATGACGCGGACCGAAATCCCGTCGGGCTCCCACGCGAAGTCGATAGCGATCTTGCTCAGCGCAAGGGGATGGCAGAGCGGCACGAGGTCGGAGGTGCGCTTGGCGGCCATGATGCCTGCGATGCGCGCGGTCGAAAGCACGTCGCCCTTTGGCGCGTTGCCACTGCGGATCGCCGCGAGCGCAGCGTCGCTCATGGTGATGCGCCCGCCCGCGATGGCGCGGCGATCGGTAGCGGGCTTTGCCCCAACGTCGACCATATGCGCCGCGCCGCTGTCGTCGAGGTGAGTCGGTCGGTTCGTCATCGCGGGCGAGCGAAGCAATGCCGGGCAAAAAAGGCAAGGGGTCGCGGTTGGTATCGGCCGGAATCCATCAATCCCTGCACTATTCGCATCGAACGAAGTCGGGATGCCCTTCGAACGGGAGCCGAGGGGACTCTCGACCGGATTCAGGCCTTTACCTCATCGTCATCCCGGCCTGCGCCGGGATGACGGAAAGGAATAGTCCGCTCCCCACCCCGAGGCCGACGCTTCGCGTCAGCCCTCCAGCAGCGCCCTGGTCGCCGCGGCGACGTCCTCCTGGCGCATCAGGCTCTCGCCGACGAGGAAGGCGTGGACGCCGCTTTCGGCGAGGCGCCGACAGTCGGCGTGGGTGGCGATACCGCTTTCGCCGACGAGCAGCGTGCCGGGAGGCGCCAGTTTTGCCAGGCGCTCGGTCACCGCAAGATCGGTCCGGAAGGTTCTGAGGTCGCGGTTGTTGACGCCGATCAGGCGCGAATCGAGCTGGGCGAGGGCGCGATCGAGTTCGGCCTCGTCATGCACTTCGACGAGCACGTCCATGCCCCGTTCGATCGCGGCCGCCTCGATCTCGCGCATCGCGCCGTCGTCGAGCGCCGCGACGATGATCAGGATCGCGTCGGCGCCGATCGAGCGCGCTTCGGCGACCTGCCACGGATCGATCATGAAATCCTTGCGCAGCACCGGCAATTGGCATGCCGTACGCGCGGCGATCAGATATTCCTCATGGCCTTGAAACCAGGGCGCGTCGGTGAGGACGGAGAGGCAGGCGGCGCCGCCCGCGGCATAGGCGCGTGCATGGTCGGCCGGATTGAAATCCTGGCGTATCAGTCCCTTGGACGGCGAGGCTTTCTTGATTTCGGCGATCAGGCCAAAGCCGCCCGCCGCGATCTTTGCCGCGAGCGCAGCGGCGAAACCGCGCACAGGGCCGGCATCGACGGCATCGAGCGCGGCGATCGAGCGCGACTTGCGCCGCTCTGCGACTTCGACCGCCTTGGTTGCTAATATTTCGGTGAGCTTGTTCATTTATACGCGATCCAGCAGTTGAGCAGCGCGTTGGCGAGACCCTTGTCGATGGACTCGGCGGCTTCCTCCACGCCTTCGACGAGCGTATCCGTCGCGCCCGCGACCACGAGCGCCTCGGCGGCGTTATAGAGCACCGCGTCGCGATAGGGGCCGGGCTCGCCCATCAGCAGGCCGCGCAGCGCCTTTGCATTATAGGCCGCATCGCCGCCGCGGATATCCGAGATCGGCCGCGTCGGCAGGCCGGCGTCGGCGGCGTGGCTGCGCTGCATCCGCACGCCGTCGGGGGTGACGACGGCAACCTCGTTGCCGCCCGCGAGTGAGAGTTCGTCGATTCCCTCGTCGCCCGAGATCACCCGCGAATGGTCGGTGCCGAGCCGGCGCAGCGCCTGGGCATAGACGGGGACATAGGCGGGGCGCGCGATACCGATCAGCTGGCGCCGGACGCGCGCCGGGTTGGCCAGCGGCCCCATCAGGTTGAAGATGGTGCGACGGCCGAGCGCCCTGCGGATCGGCATGATGCGCGCCATCGCCGGATGGTGGTGCGCGGCGAACAGGAAGCAGATGCCAAGGTCGGCGAGCTGCGCTTCCGCCATTTCGCTCGCGCGCGCCATGTCGAGGCCGAGTGCCTCCAGCGTGTCGGCGGCACCCGATTTGGAAGAAGCGGCCCGATTACCGTGCTTTGCGACAGGAACCTCGCACGCCGCCACGACGAGCGATACCGCGGTCGAGACGTTGAGCGTGTGGTGGCCGTCGCCGCCGGTGCCGCAGACGTCGATCGCGCCGTCGGGAGCGTCGATCGGGATCAGCCGGTCGCGCATCGCCTGCGCCGCGGCGGCGATCTCGACCATCGTTTCGCCGCGGTCGGACAGCGCCGCCAGGAAGGCCGCGACATTCTCGTCGCTGCCGCCGCCGTCGAGCATCGTCGCAAAGGCGGCCTCGGCCTCATCCTGTTCGAGCAGGCGACCTGGGTCGGGAAACGGGCCGAAGCGGCTCATGCCGCCTGCCGCGCCGCGACCGGCAGGCCGGCGATCCGCAGGAAGTTGGCGAGCATTGCGTGGCCGTGTTCGGTGGCGATGCTTTCGGGATGGAACTGTACGCCGTGGATCGGCAGTTCGGCGTGTCGGAAGCCCATCACCGCGCCATCGTCGCTCGTCGCGTTGATCGGCAGGCAATCCGGGATATCGACGACCTCGAGGCTGTGATAGCGCGTTGCCGTCAGCGGGGAAGGCAGGCCCGCGAACAGACCGGTGCCGTCGTGGCACACCGGCGATGTCTTGCCGTGCATCAGGTGCCCACGCTGCACCGTGCCGCCGAAATGCTGACCGATCGCCTGATGTCCCAGACACACGCCGAGCAGCGGGCGCGCCGCATCGGCGCAGGCGGCGACGAGGTCGAGGCTGATTCCCGCCTCGTTCGGGGTGCAGGGTCCGGGCGAGATCAGCATCGCCTCGGCGCCGGTCGCCAGCGCCTCTGCGGCGGTCAGCGCATCGTTGCGCTCGACCCGCACCTCGGCGCCCAGCTCGATCAAATAATGAACGAGGTTGAAGGTGAAGCTGTCGTAATTGTCGATGACGAGGATCATGGCGCTCTACTGCCCGTAACCCGGCGTGCCGGCAAGCCGGACCGCCTCGCGCGCCGCCGCGAAGAGGGCGCCCGCCTTGGCTTCGCATTCGCGCTGTTCATACGCCGCGTCGCTGTCCGCGACGATGCCCGCGCCCGCCTGAGCATACATGGTCCCGTCCTTGACGATCGCGGTGCGCAGCACGATGCAGCTGTCCATATTGCCGTCGGGCGCGAAATAACCGACCCCGCCCGCATAGGGCCCGCGCGCGTCGGCTTCGAGCTCGGCGATGATCTGGCACGCGCGGACCTTGGGCGCGCCGCTGACGGTGCCGGCAGGAAAGCCCGCGAACAGGGCGTCGATCGCGTCCTTGTCGGGCGACAGGCGGCCGATGACGTTCGAGACGATGTGCATGACGTGGCTGTAATATTCGACCGTATAGCTGTCGGTCACGGTGACGCTGCCGCCGGTTGCCGCGCGGCCGACGTCGTTGCGGCCGAGGTCGAGCAGCATCAGATGTTCGGCACGCTCTTTGGGGTCGGCGAGCAGGCTTTCGCGGTTCTCGCTGTCTTCGGCGCTGGTTCGGCCGCGCGGACGCGTGCCCGCGATCGGACGGATCGTGATTTCGCCGTCTCGCACGCGCACCAGTATCTCGGGCGACGATCCGATCAGCGCGAAGCCGGGCAGGTCGAGGAAATAGAGGAAGGGTGAGGGGTTGATCCGCCTGAGCGCCCGATAGAGATCGAACGGCGGCAGGTCGAAGGGGGTCGAAAAGCGCTGCGAGAGCACGACCTGGAAAATGTCGCCCGCCGCAATATAGTCCTTCGCCGCGCGCACCATCTCGGCATAGCGTTCGGGGCTGGTGGCGGCGTTACGGACGATATCGCCCGGCTGCGCGGTGGTGGTAGCGCGCTCGGCATGTGCGTTCGCGCTCGACAGCCGCGCCGCGATGTCTTCGAGCCGGTCGTTCGCCGCTTCGATCATCCGGTCGATCGCGCCGTCCGCATCGGGCCAGATCGGCGCGATCAGGAACAGCTCGTCGGCCAGCCGGTCGAAAACGAGGATCGTCGTCGGGCGGACGAAGATCATGTCGGGCAGGGCGAGCCCGGCGCCCCGCGCGCGCGGGATGCGTTCGACGAGACCGATCGTTTCATAGGCGAAGAAGCCGACGAGCGTCGCCAGCGCCTTGGGCAAGCCGTCCGGCACGTCGAAGCGGCACTCGGCGACCAGGTCGCGCAGCGCCTGTAACGCTCCGGTTTCGAGCGGGACGAAGGCATCCTTGTCGCGGCGCCAGTCGCGATTGATTCGCGCTGCATCGCCCGTCGCCTCGAACATCAGGTCGGGGTCGAGCCCGATCAGGCTGTAGCGTCCGCGTGTTTCGCCGCTTTCGACCGATTCGAGCACCCAGTCGCCGCGCCCCGGCTCGACCAGCTTCAGCGCCGCCGAAACGGGGGTTTCGATGTCGGCGATCAACCGCTGCCAGACGACCGCGCCTCGCCCTTGCGCCAGCGCCTCGAGCGCCGCGGCCCTGCCTTCGAGCGCCATCGCTGCCGGGCCTATTGAACCGGCGCTGCCCCGGTCAGCTCCTTGCGAAGCTGCTCGAGCAGATCCTTGTTGATCTTGACCTGGGCGCTGCGCTTGGCGGCGGTCGCGAGCTGGGCGACGAGTTCATTGCCGAACGCCGGGCCGAGCGGCTGCGCAAGCGCCTTGACCTGCTCGGGATCGATATCCTTGGCTTCGGGGCGGTCGACCTTGCCGAGCGAGATCACCATCCAGCCGCGATTGCCGGGGATTTCCAGTGTCTTGACGCTGCCTTGGGCCATCGAAAACAGCAAGGCGAGTTCGGGCGGAACGCGCGCGCCGTCCTTGGCGATGTCGGCGCGGCTGCCGCCGATCGCCTGAACCGTGCCGATGTTGGGCCCGGCTTCGCGTACGGCGGCGTTCAGGTCCTTGCCGCCCTCGACCGCCTTGACGATCGCGCGCGCCTTGTCGCGCGCCACCTTTTGGCCCTGCGCGAGGCGCCAGTCGGCCAGCAGGTCGCTGCGGATCTGGGCGAAAGGCGGCGGCGCGGCCTCGACGATCGATTTGACCGCGAACACGGCGAACTGCTCGTTGGCCTTGATCGTCGCGAGCTGACCCTCGCCTTCGGAGCCACCCTGAAATGCCTGGGCGACCATCGGCGCCAGATCGGGCGCCAAGGTAAAGTCGGACTTCGCCGGCGCGCGCCCGCTGGGCAGGATCGCCGGAGTTTCGTGCAGCTCGAGCTTGCGATCGGACGCGACTTCCTCGATCGACGCACCGCCGTTTACCGCGTCCTGGATCGCATTGTAATAATCGACCACGGCTTCTTCGGCCTTGTTCTTTTCAAGCTGGGCGCGAATCTCGGGCGTTGCATCGGCCATGCTGCGTGCCGGTGTCGTGGTGACATTTTCGACGCGCGCGATCGCCCAGCCGAGATCGGTTTGCGTGGGCCCGATAAGGTCGCCCTCTTTCGCGGCAAAGGCCGCCTTGGCAGCGTCGCCACTCGTCGTCGCGGCGTAGGCCGACCGGGTGAGGTCGCCGCTCTGCGAGGCTGCGAGCCCGACGGCCTTTGCCGCATCGCCGAGCGAGGCGCCGCCGCGCACCTTTGTCGCGATGCTGTCCGCGGTCTTGCGATCGGGAGCGATGACCTGGGCGAAGCGGCGCGTTTCCTTTGCGGCATATTGCGAGGCGTTGCGTTTGTAGAAATCGGCGATCTCGGCGTCGGTCACCGGCGCGGCCTTGACCGCGCTGCGGTCGAACAGCGCATATTGGATCACGCGGCGTTCCGGGATGCTGTAGCGCGAGACATTCTCGGTCAGATATTTGCGAAGCGTGTCGCCGCCCGGATCGCCCTTCGGCGCGAAGGGGCTTGCCGGCACGAACGTCGCAAGACCGCGCCGCTTTTCGAGAAGGAGCGCGGCATAGGGCTGCGCCATCTTCGCGGGAACGCGCGAGATGCGGCCGATCGGGGCGGCAATCTGTTCGGCGAGCAGCTGTTGCTTGATCTCGCTGCGGAGCTGGGTCTCCGTCATCCCGTTCTGGCTGAGAAAGGATTCGAAGCGCGCCTGGTCGAACGTCCCGGACACGCCCGCGAACACCGGAAGGTCGGCGATGCGTCCGTCGACGAGTCGCTTGCTGACGCCGAAGCCCATTTTCTCGGCAAATTGCTCGAACGCCGCCCCTTCGACGAGTTGGTCGAGCACCTGGTCGAGCCCGCCCGATTCGACGAACGCCGCCATCGTCAGCCCCGGCTGCTGTTCGCGCGCCTGGTTATAGGACATCCGAACGCGGTCGCGCAGTTCGCCAAGGCCGATATCGGTCTTGCCGATGCGCGCGACGTTGGCCCCGCCGATCCCGCCGAAGCTCGAATTGCCCGTCACGTCGCCGAGCGCGAAGGCCAGACCGACGAGGAGGACGAAGGCGAGCGCGAGAAACTTGCCGATGGCGGATCCGAAAAGGCGACGAAGGGCGGTAATCATCGAGGAGGCAATCTTTCGCGGCTGGGCGCATGGAGGCGCGGTCGGGCGCTGCTTTAGGCGGGAGGCGGGGCCGCATCAAGGCGGGAAAAGGATTTCGCCCGCTTGCGCGCCGCCCGCCGACGCGGCTAGGGGCTGCTTCCAACGAACAGTCAGGCGACGAGGAGGGATGGATGGCGCGGCGCAAATATGTGGTCGGCAATTGGAAGATGAACGGGCTGAAGGCCGCGCTGGGCGAGGCCGAGGCAATCTTTGCCGGCGCGAGCGCGCACGAGGGCGTCGATGTCGCGCTGTGCCCGCCTTTCACGCTGATCGCCGCGATGGCGGCGGGACGCGGCGCGGTCGGCGGACAGGATTGCCACGCCGCGGCATCGGGGGCGTTCACCGGATCGGTCGCGGCGCCGATGCTCGCCGATGCCGGCGCGTCGCTGGTCATCGTCGGCCATAGCGAGCGCCGCGAAGGCTTTGCCGAAGGCGATGCCGATGTACGGGCCAAGGCCGAAGCGGCGCTTGCGGCGGGCCTGTCGGTGATCCTGTGCGTCGGCGAGCCGCGCGAGGTGCGCGAATCGGGCGATGCGATCGATCATGTGCTGGCCCAGGTCCGCGGCTCGTTGCCGGGCGAATTTCCGCCTTCGCGGCTGGCGATCGCTTATGAGCCGATCTGGGCGATCGGCACGGGGCTGGTGCCGACCGTCGCCGATGTCGCGGCGATGCACGGCGC
The DNA here is from genome assembly GCF_059693785.1 of Sphingopyxis sp. CR5. Lineage (NCBI taxonomy): Bacteria > Pseudomonadati > Pseudomonadota > Alphaproteobacteria > Sphingomonadales > Sphingopyxidaceae > Sphingopyxis > Sphingopyxis sp. CR5. Next base: position 132,001 of record NZ_JCATIE010000007.1, read on the forward strand.
GATCCGTATGGCGCTGTCCGCGCGGATCGGCACTGGGGCGGACGATGTGCGGCTGCTCTACGGTGGTTCGGTCAACGGCGACAATGCCGCCGAACTGCTCGGCGCGGGCGATGTCGACGGGGCGCTGGTGGGCGGGGCGAGCCTGACCGCCGCGAAGTTCCTGCCGATAGTCGAGGCCGCCGCGGCGTTGGGATAGCGCCGAAGGGTGAGGCCGCGCGGCCTATTGCACGCGGCTGACGCGCATCCCTTGGGCGGCAAGGCGCGACGGGACACCGTCATCCCCGACGAGGTGGCCGGCGCCGACGGCGATCAGCACCGTGCCGGGCCGATCCATGCGCCGTGTGATCCACGCGGCCCACGCGCGATTGCGGTCGGTGATGATCGCCTTGCGCGCCGCCGGAACGGCGTCGACATCCTCGTTGATTTCAGCCTCCAGCTTCGCGACGTCGCCCCGGCGCCATGCCTCGGTCAGGGTGCGGACGTCGGCGACCGCGTCGCCGGCACGATCGGCGGCGCGGATCAATAGCGCGCGCTGGGTCGCCGGATCGAGCGTCTCGAACAGCATGAGCTGGCTTTTCGCGGTTTCAAGGCCCCCGATCGGCTTGTTCGCGGCCCGGAAATGCTGGGTCAGACCGGCCTCCACGCCCGCATCGGGGGAGAGAGCGGCATTGTGTGCGGCGCGCTGTCCCATCAGCACCATCACCGCCCAATCGTCGAGCGCGTCGGCGGCGAAGGCGGGCCCCGTCGCCTCCAGCGCCCGATAGCCGGCAAGGGCGCGCGGAGGAAGCCGGTCGCCGATCGCGAGCGGTGCCGTGCGCGGGGCGAGCCGCTGAAATTCGGCGCCCGCCGCGTCGAGTTCGTCGGGCGACAGTTCGAGGATCAGCTCGTCCGCGGCGTCGATCGCCTGCGCGACGCGACCTTCGTCCCAGTCGGTGCCTTCGGGCAGCGCGTGCATCGTGCCGAGCAGGTAGATTTTCGTGTCGCCGTCGTCGGCAAGCCACATCGCCGGCCGCGCTTCGACCGGCGGTTCGGGGCTGGTGCAGGCGGCCAGCAGGCACGCCAGAAGGGTCGCCGCGGCGCGACGACCCCAAGGGCGCGGCCGGGCGCCCGCCGCGGTCAATATTCGACCCGGGTCACGGTAAGCCCGCGTTCCTTCAGATAATCCTGCACGCTATGTTCGCCGGCGAGATGGCCGGCGCCGACCGCAACAAACACCGTTCCCGGCTTGTCCATCCGTGCCTGAAGTTGATCGGCCCAATTGGCATTGCGATCGAACAGCAACAGCTTTGCAAGCGCCGGCGTGGCTTCCATGCTCTCGTTCATCGTCGCGGCGAGGCCGTCGGGGTCGCCCTTGCTCCACTGGTCGACGAGTGTGTCGAGCGTCGGACCCAGCGTATCGATATCCTTTACCACGGCATTCAGGAAGGCGATCTGCTGCTCTTCGGGCAGGGTGTCGAAATAGCCGAGTTGCTGTTCGACCGTCTCGAGCCCCTCGATCGGCTTGTGTTCCGCCTTGGCAAAGCCGGTGAGCTGCTTTTCGGCGCCCTGTTCGGGATCGTAGCCCAGTTTCATCACCGGCAGCGTCGACAGCGTGACCGCCGCGAACCAGGGTTCGAACATGTCGAACTGGGCCGGCGGGATTCCGACCGACGTCATCGCGTCCTGATATGCCTTCAGCGCATCGGGCGCGAGCCGCGACGACAGCGTCTTGCCGTCCTGCGCGATCGCCAGCGGCATCATCGTTTGCGCCATCGCCGCCTGATCCTCTGGCATGACGATCTCGAGCATCAGCTCGTCGGACTTGTCGAATGCGTCCTTCACCGCTTCGTCGAACCAGCTCAGGCCCGGCTTCAGGACGTGGACGGTCCCGAACAGATAGATCGTCGTGTCGTCGTCCTTCATCACCCAGAGCGCGGGATCGGCGTCGATGGAGGCCGCGGCCTCGGCTGCGGGGGCCTGTTGCGCCGGCGGCTCAGCCGCCATCGCGGCGTTGCCACCGGGAAAGAGCGCGCATTGCGCCAGCGGAATGACCGCGCAGGAGACGGCAAGGGTTCGGAAGAATTTTTTCATCGGGGGGAGCCTTTCTTGGCAATCAGCTTAACGTGCTGGAAAAAACAGGGAAGGGGGTCAGCGGAATTTGAGCCACAGATAGACGGCGCCGTTCACCGCCATCGACAGCAGGAACAACAGCATCGCGTCGGCGGGCGGCGCGAGTTCGGCGCGATGGAGAATCCACCATATGGGTGCCGGGAAGATAAAGGCATACCAGCCGGCGAGCCCCGCCCACAGCCATGCCCGCTCTTCATGGTCGTCGATCGCGCGGTGATAGACAAGCATGCAGATCGCAAGGCCGACCGCCCAGGCGATCGACGTGCCGATCGCAAAGGATTCGCCGACCGGGCCGTTGCTCACCAAGGCGGCGGCGCCGCGATCGGCAACCATCCAGCCGCCGATGACGCCGCCGATGATCGCGGCGATCCCGAGCGACAGCCAGTAGCGACGGCGTCGCGGCGACAGGGGGCGGCGGGGCTGCTTGCGCTCACCGGTCATCGCCTGCTCCTTCGTGGCCATCGTCGAAAATCTCCTCAATCGGCATCGCGAACACCCTCGATAGCTTGAAAGCGAGCGGCAGCGACGGGTCGTATTTGCCCGTTTCGATCGCGTTTACCGCCTGGCGCGATACGTCGAGCCGGTCCGCCAGTTCTGCCTGGCTCCAACCCTGCATCGCGCGCAGCACTTTCAGCTTGTTGTTCACTTGCCGCGTCCGTCATGGTCACCTGCCCAGATGTCAGGTGTTGTTGACTAAATGACAGGGTTCGATGACCATGTCAACAAGACCTTACATCGTGCCGCTCCGAAGCCTGTTGCCCCGCGCTCGCAAGCCGCACAACCCTTGACCCTGCCGCGCCGCTGCGCCAAGGGCGGCGGCACTTGTTGCACTGCGAAAGAAGGCGAGAGGCGTGGCCGACGCGGCAGAGAGGAAACCCCTGAGCTTCCAGGACATGATCCTGACGCTGCATGCCTATTGGAGCGCGCGGGGTTGCGCGATTCTCCAGCCGTATGACATGCGCGTCGGGGCGGGGACCTTCCACCCCGCGACAACGCTCCGCAGCCTGGGGCCGGAGCCGTGGAATGTCGCCTATGTCCAGCCAAGCCGCCGACCGACCGATGGCCGCTATGGCGAGAATCCGAACCGCCTCCAGCATTATTACCAGTATCAGGTAATATTGAAGCCATCGCCGGCCGACTTGCAGGACCAGTATCTCGGCAGTCTTGCCGCGATCGGCATCGATCCGCTGCTCCACGACATCCGCTTCGTCGAGGACGACTGGGAATCGCCGACGCTTGGAGCATGGGGGCTGGGCTGGGAGGTCTGGTGCGACGGAATGGAAGTCACCCAGTTCACCTATTTCCAGCAGATGGGCGGCTTCGACTGCAAGCCCGTCGCGGGCGAGCTGACCTATGGGCTCGAACGCCTCGCCATGTATATTCAGAATGTCGACAATGTGTACGACCTGCGCTTCTCCGACCCGGTGGGTGACGTGCCGGGCGTGAGCTATGGCGACGTGTTCCTCGAAAACGAACGGCAATTTTCGAAATGGAATTTCGAGGTCGCCGACACCGACGGCCTGTTCGCGGGGTTCAGGGCGGCCGAAGCCGAGTGCCAGCGCGCGATCGACGCGGGCGTGCCGCTCGCCGCCTATGATCAGGCGATCGAGGCGAGCCATTTGTTCAACCTGCTCCAGGCGCGCGGCGTGATCAGCGTGCAGGAACGCGCCAATTACATGGCCCGCGTCCGCGACCTCGCGAAGGGCAGTTGCAAGGCGTGGATCGACAGCCAGTCGGAGCGGTGGACCGCGAACTATCCGGGGTGGGTGCTGTGATGGCCGCCTCACCGAATCCTCCCCGAAACGGGGAGGGGGACCGCCCGAAGGGCGGTGGAGGGGGCTCGCGAAGCCTGCGACGCCCGCCGGTCTACACCGCGCGGAGACTTCGCCGCGAAATGACTCTCCCCGAGGTGTTGCTGTGGCAACAGGTTCGCGGGCAAAAACTCGGCGTAAAATTCCGCCGCCAGCACCCAGTTGGACCCTATGTTGCCGACTTTTGCTGCATGGCCGCCAAGCTGATCGTTGAAATCGACGGCGAGGCCCATAATTGCGGGGCGAATCCCGTCCGTGACGCCGCGCGCGACGCGTTCCTGTCGGCGCAAGGATTTGAAATTGTCCGCATTGCGGCAAAGGATGTGCTGGAAGAGATGGACGGCGTAGTCGCGCTGCTGCGGTCGAAGGCCGAGAGCCCCCTCCACCATGCCTCTGGCATGGTCCCCCTCCCCGCAAGCGGGGAGGATCTCTAATGACCGACTTCCTTCTCGAACTGCGCAGCGAAGAAATCCCCGCGCGGATGCAGGCCGGCGCGCGCGCCGAGCTTGAAAAGCTGTTCCGCGCGCAGCTGGGCGCGGCGGGCATCGAGGTCGGCGCGCTGACGATCTGGTCGACCCCGCGCCGTCTTGCGCTGATCGCGAAGGGCCTTCCCGAGGCGACCGCCGCGGTCAGCGAGGAGTTGAAAGGTCCGCGGACCAGCGCGCCGCCGCAGGCGCTCGAAGGTTTCCTGCGCAAGACCGGGCTGACGCAGGACCGGCTCGAAGATCGCGATGGCGTGTGGTTTGCGGTGATCGACAAGCCCGGCCGTGCGACGAAGGATGTGCTTGCCGAGGCGATCCCCGCGATCGTTCGCGGCTTTGCCTGGCCCAAGTCGATGCGCTGGGGCCGCGAAAGCACGAGCAGCGAGAGCTTGCGCTGGGTGCGGCCGTTGTCGGGCATCATCGCGCTGTTCGGCGAAGAGTTGGTGCCGTGCGAAGTCGGCGGGATTGCGGCGGGCTTCGCGACGCGCGGCCACCGCTTCCATTGTCCGGGCGAGATCACCATCGGCTCGGCGGCGGACTATGCCGACAAGCTGCGCGCGTGCCACGTCATCGTCGACCATGAGGAGCGGCAGGCGATCGTTCGCGATGGCGCCGCCAAGGCCGCGGCTGACGCCGGGCTGAGCCTTGTCGAGGACGAGGGGCTGGTGATCGAGAATGCCGGGCTCACCGAATGGCCGGTGCCGCTGCTCGGCCGCTTCGACGAGGCGTTCCTGGAGGTGCCACCCGAGGTCATCCAGCTGACCGCGCGCGTGAACCAGAAATATTTCGTCGTGAACGGGGCGGACGGGAAGCTTGCCAACGGCTTCGTCTGCACCGCGAACATCGACGCGAAAGACGGCGGCGCGGAGATCGTCGCGGGCAACCGCAAGGTCCTCGCCGCGCGGCTGTCGGACGCGCGCTTCTTCTGGGAACAGGATCAGAAGAAGACGCTGGCGCAGCATGCCGAGAAGCTGGCGAACATCACCTTCCACGAGAAGCTGGGGACCGTCGCCGACAAGGTCGAGCGGGTGGCGAAGCTCGCGCGGTGGCTGGTCGAAGAAGGCATCATTATCCCTTCGAGTGTTCCCGCGCAGGCGGGAACCCAGAGCGGAGATGCGCCCACATCAGCGGATGGACGCTCTGGACCCCCGCCTTCGCGGGGGAACACGGACGCGTCTCGCGAGGAATTGGCCGATCAGGCCGAACTCGCGGCACGGCTGTGCAAGGCCGATCTCGTTACCGAAATGGTCGGCGAATTCCCCGAATTGCAGGGCCTGATGGGCGGCTATTACGCCCGCGCCGAAGGCCTGCCCGATGCGGTGGCCGACGCGATCCGCGACCATTACAAGCCGGTCGGGCAGGGTGACGACGTGCCGACCGCGCCGGTGACGGTGGCTGTGGCGCTGGCGGATAAGTTGGATACGATTGTCCAGTTTTTTGAGGTTGGATTGCAGCCAACCGGGTCAAAAGATCCATTTGCGCTTCGACGTGCTGGCTTGGCTGTGATTGCACTATTAGTCCGCAACCAGGTTCGCGTAAGCCTTGGCAAGCTGCTGGGCAAACCGCTCCAGATAAAAGCGGCACTCGAATTGACAAAACTTGGCGGCAATTCCGCCCCTCCCGTCACCAAGACTTTCTCCGTAGAACGCGCCAAAGAGCCGACGCAGTCGCAACAGACGGCGTATATTGATTTGATGGCCACCCTCTCATCGGATGGAAGACTTTCCGGCTTTGCGGGTTGTGGAATGTTTCTGATCGACCGCCTCAAGGTCCAGCAACGCGAGGCCGGCGTCCGTCACGACCTGATCGACGCGGTGTTCGCACTCGGCGGCGAGGATGATCTTGTGCGTCTGCTCGCCCGCGTGGAGGCGTTGCAGGCGTTTATGGCGACCGACGACGGCGCCAATCTGCTCGCGGGCTACAAGCGTGCGGCGAACATATTAAAGCAGGCAGGCGAAGTGAGCGACACTGCCGCCGTCACGCCTCCGACCGAGGCCGATGCCGCGCTGCTCGCCGCGCTCGATGCCGCCGAGCCGGCGGCTACCGCCGCGGTGGCCGAGGAGCGTTTCACCGACGCGATGGCCGCGCTTGCCAGCCTCCGCGCGCCGATCGACGCCTTTTTCGAAGGCGTGATGGTCAACGATCCCGACGAGGCGGTGCGCGCCTATCGGCTTGGCTTGCTCGCGCGATTTACCGGCGCGGTGCATGGCGTTGCCGATTTCTCGAAAATCGAAGGCTGAAACCGCTAAAGAAACCCGTTTGTGTCGAACGACGTCGAAACACCGCGAAGGCATGAACGACCGATGGGCATCTCGACTGCGCTCGATGCGAACGGGTAGGGAAGCCTTGGAACAGACAAAGCAAAACTGAATCGACCGACTCGAAACGCATACCTATGCAGCCGCAACCTCCTCCCCGGGGCAGCAGGAGTAAGACATGACGACGATGGTGCATCTGTTCGGCGGCGACGCGACCACAAAGGAGCGCGCCAAGGAATTGCTGGGCGGCAAGGGCGCGAACCTTGCCGAAATGGCTTCGATCGGCCTGCCGGTACCGCCCGGATTTACGATCACCACCGAGGTCTGCACCGCTTATTATGCGAATGGCGAGGCCTATCCCGACGGTCTGACCGCCGAAGTCGAGGACGGCATCGCGCATATCGAGGGATTGACGGGTCGCACCTTCGGCGACCCCGCCGACCCGCTGCTCGTTTCGGTCCGCTCGGGCGCGCGCGTTTCGATGCCGGGGATGATGGACACCGTCCTCAACCTGGGCCTGAACGATGCGACCGTCGTTGGCCTGTCCGAAGCATCGGGCGACCCGCGTTTCGCATGGGACAGCTATCGCCGTTTCATCCAGATGTACGCCGATGTCGTCATGGGCCTCGACCATGCCGAGTTCGAGGAAGCATTGGAAATCGCGAAGGAAGACAAGGGCTTCTATCTCGACACCGAAATGGCGGCCGAAGACTGGCAGGCGCTGGTCAAGGAATATCAGGCGATCGTCGAACGCGAGACCGGCGCGCCTTTCCCGCAGGAACCGAAGGATCAGCTGTGGGGCGCGATCGGCGCCGTCTTCGCCAGCTGGGAAAGCGACCGCGCGAAAGTCTATCGCCGGCTGAATTCGATCCCCGGCGAATGGGGCACCGCGGTCAATGTGCAGGCGATGGTGTTCGGCAATATGGGCGACACTTCGGCGACCGGAGTCGCCTTCACCCGCGACCCCGCGACCGGCGAGCGTGCGTGGTACGGCGAATGGCTGATCAATGCGCAGGGCGAAGATGTCGTCGCGGGCATCCGCACGCCGCAATATCTGACGAAGGCGGCGCGCGAGGCGGCTGGCGCCAAACCGCTGTCGATGGAAGAGGCGATGCCCGAAACCTTTACCGAGCTCGGACAGGTCTTCGACACGCTCGAGACCCATTATCGCGACATGCAGGACATCGAGTTCACCGTCGAGCGCGGCAAGCTGTGGATGCTCCAGACGCGGTCGGGCAAGCGCACCGCGAAGGCGGCGCTGAAGATCGCGGTCGACATGGCGGCCGAAGGGCTGATTTCGGAGGAGGAAGCCGTGGGCCGCGTCGATCCGGGCGCGCTCGACCAGCTGCTCCACCCGACGCTCGATCCCAAGGCGCCGCGCGACGTGCTGACCAAGGGCTTGCCCGCGAGCCCCGGCGCGGCGTCGGGCCAGATCATGTTCGATGCCGACAGCGCCGAAAAGGCAGCGGGCATGGGCGAGGCGGTGATCCTCGTCCGCGTCGAGACATCGCCCGAGGATATCCACGGGATGCACGCCGCGAAGGGCATCCTGACCGCGCGCGGCGGGATGACCAGCCACGCGGCGGTGGTCGCGCGCGGCATGGGGCGTCCGTGCGTTTCGGGCGCGGGCGGGCTCAGCATCGACGGTGCGGCGCGCGTCCTGCGGGTCGGTGGCCGTGAACTGCGCGAGGGGGATATTCTGACCCTCGACGGTTCGACGGGAGAAGTGATGGCGGGCGAGGTGCCGACGCTTCAGCCCGAACTCGTCGGCGATTTCGGCACGCTGATGGGCTGGGCCGACAAGGTCCGCCGGATGAAGGTCCGCACCAATGCCGAAACGCCGGCCGATGCGCAGGTCGCGCGCGATTTCGGCGCCGAGGGTATCGGCCTTTGCCGCACCGAGCATATGTTCTTCGACGCCGCACGGATTACCGCGGTGCGCGAGATGATCCTCGCCGACAGCGAAGCCGGCCGCCGCGCCGCGCTCGCCAAGCTGCTGCCCGAACAGCGCGGCGATTTTGCGGAGATTTTTCGCGTGATGGCGGGGCTTCCGGTCACCATCCGCCTGCTCGATCCGCCGTTGCACGAATTCCTGCCGACGCGCGAAGAGGATTTCGCCGACGTCGCGGAAGCGGCGGGGGTCGGGATCGAGGCGCTGAAGACGCGCGCGAACGAACTCCATGAATTCAATCCGATGCTTGGCCACCGCGGCTGCCGCCTTGGCGTCACCTATCCCGAAATCTACGAGATGCAGGCGCAGGCGATCTTCGAGGCGGCGTGCGACATCGCCGCCGAAACCGGCGCGGCGCCGATCCCCGAAGTGATGATCCCGCTGGTCGCGACTCGCCGCGAATTCGACCTGATGAAGAGCCTCGTCGACAAGGCGGCCAAAGCGGTATTCGCCGAAAAGGGGCGCGAGATCGACTATCTGGTCGGCACGATGATCGAACTGCCGCGCGCGGCGCTGATGGCGGGCGAGATCGCGCACGGTGCCGAGTTCTTCAGCTTCGGCACCAACGACCTGACGCAGACGACGATTGGCATCAGCCGCGACGACGCCGGGCGCTTCCTGACCCAATATGTCGACAAGGGGATATTCGTGACCGATCCCTTCGTCAGCCTCGACGTCGAGGGCGTCGGCCAGCTGATCGAACTGGCGGCGGAGCGTGGGCGCGCGACGCGTCCGGGCATCAAGCTCGGCATTTGCGGCGAGCATGGCGGCGACGCGCCGAGCATCCATTTCTGTGAGCGGACGGGCCTCGATTACGTCAGTGCTTCGCCCTATCGCGTGCCGATCGCACGGCTTGCCGCGGCGCAGGCGGCGCTCGGAAAAAAATAGAAGAAAAGGGGGTTGCGCGCCTTCGCCTCGCGGCTTAAAGGCGCCTCTCCACGCACCCGTAGCTCAGCTGGATAGAGCACCAGACTACGAATCTGGGGGTCGGACGTTCGAATCGTTCCGGGTGCGCCATTTCCCCAAAGTCCAGGTTTTCGGTTGTTCCCGGTCGCACGCAACTCGCGTTCGGCGGTCCAAGCGCTTGCCGCCGCCGCGCCGCCGAGAACTTGTGAGAGGAAGCGCGCGGGAGCTTTTCCGGGTGATGTTGAAACACCCCTCCCCTGAAGGGGAGGGGCTTGAAAATGCCTCAATCAAAACCGGAAAAACTCTAGCTGGCCTTGGCAACGCGCCAGATCACGCCGCCCGTATCGTCGGCAACGAGCGCGCTGCCATCCTTCGCGACCTTGACATCGGCCGGCCGGCCGCGAGTGGTTGCCCCGTCCTTGGCAACGAAGCCGGTGAGGAAAGGAATCGGGAGTGCATCGACGGGCTTGCCGTCGGCGCCGAACTTGACGAAAACGACGTCATAGCCTGCCACCGGTTCGCGGTTCCACGAGCCGTGGAGCGCGATCAGCGCGCCGTTCACCCATCGGTCGCCGAGGTCGAGGCCCTGGGTGAAGGTCATGCCCAGCGGGGCGACATGCGCGCCGAGCGCATAGGCCGGGCGCTTCACATATTGGCGATTATCCTCTTCGGGAGGGTCGACGCGCGGGTCGATGAAGCCCCCCCAATAATACCAGGGCCAGCCAAACGTGTCGCCCTCGTCGATGTCGGTCAGATAGTCGGGTACCAGGTCGCTGCCCAGCATGTCACGTTCGTTCACAACGCCCCACAGCCGGTCGCTGCCCGGATAGAAGGCGAGCCCGACCGGATTGCGCAGCCCCGCCGCCCAGGTGCGGACATAGCCGTTTTCGGGCCGCACTTCGAGCACACGGGCACGGCGCGCTTCGTTCGCCATGCCTTTCTCGCCGATATTGCTGTCGGCGCCGACCCCGACATAGAGCCAGCCGTTGGGAGCCGCGGCAAGGCTCTTGGTCCAGTGGCGGTTGGTGCCTGCCGCGGGCAGGTCGGCGACCTTCTTCGGCTTGCCCGCCATGCTGGTCGCGCCCTCCACATAGGGGAAGGCCAGCAGCGCGTCGGTGTTGGCGACATAGAGCGTGTCGCCGACGAGCGCCATGCCGTAAGGCGAGTTGAGCCCGGTGATATAGGCGCTCTTGACCTCGGCCTTGCCGTCGCCGTCGGCGTCGCGGAGCAGGGTGATGCGGTTCGCGGAAGCGCCGCCGGCGCCTGCCTTGCCCATCATCCTTTTCATCACGGCGCCTTCGACGCCGCCGTCCTGGCGCGGCGGGCTCTGCGCCTCGGCCACCAGTATGTCGCCGTTGGGCAGAACGAGCATCGAGCGCGGATGATCGAGCCCCGCGGCGAAGCGCGCGACCGCCAGTCCTTGCGCCGGGGTCGGCGCGGCGTCGGCCGGCCAGCTCGTGGCTTCGGGGACATTCATCGTCGGGAAGCGTTCGGGGTGCTGCGATGCCATCACGGGCACGCGGCCGCTCGTCTCCGCGGTCGAAAAGCGCGCGACGTCGGGTCGCGACATCGCGTAGAAGGCAATCCCGCCGACGAGAAGTATCAGCAACAGGGCGATGGCGACATATTTGAGGATTTTGCGCATGCGTCCCGTCTACACCGGTAGGGCGTGACGGCAAAGAGGCGAAACGCAGCGGGCCATGACGTCAACGGCGCCCCATTTCCATTAACCTTACCCGGACGTTCATCATCCTCGGGAACGGCAACGTCAGGGGGTGCGGCTAGCAGGGAGCCGCATTCAATCGCCCGGAGATCCCATGCCTCTGCCAACCCCTTATCTGACCGATCGCGCCGCGGTCGATGACGCCGCTGCGCTGATCCGCGATCACGGCGAAGAAGCGGGATTTGCAGCGGCGGCGCGCGCCGAACAATATCGCGTGCTCGGCAACCATGTTCACTTCGCGCGCTGGCGCCAGATCGAACGGCTGATCACCTATTTGTCGGTCGAGACCGCGCTCGACACCGTGCATTGAGGCGGCGCTAGACGCGCAGCCCCGCCGTTTCGGGCAACCCCGCCATGATGTTGAGATTCTGGACGCAGGCGCCGCTTGCGCCCTTGCCCAGATTGTCGAGCCGCGCGACGAGGCGGGCCTGGGTGCCGTCGGCATTCGCGAACAGATACAGGTCGAGCCGGTCGTTTCCGTCGTCGGAGGCGCGCAGCAGCATTTCGCCATCGGCAGGCGCGTCGCCCATCGCGATGACCGGGTTGCCAGCATAAAATTCGGCGAGCGCCTCGCGCAGCGCATCGGGCGTCGCGGCACCGGGCATCGCGCCAAGCGGCAACGGCACTTCGACCACCATGCCGCGGTGCGCCGGGATCACGGCGGGCGAAAAGATCGGCGCGATGGCCAGGCCGCAGCGCGCCTGCATCTCCGGGACATGCTTGTGCGCAAGGGTCAGCGCATAGCCGCGCCAGGCGATGTCGCGGTCGGCCCGATAGCGTTCGATCAGGGCCTTGCCGCCGCCCGAATAGCCGCTGACGGCGTTGCAGCTATAGGGCCAGTCGGCGGGAAGCAGTCCGCCCCTGACCAGCGGTGCGACGAGCGCGATAAAACCGGTCGAATAGCAGCCGGGATTGGATACGCGCTTTGCCGAAGAGACGGTCTCGTGCCCGACGACTTCGGGCAAGCCATAGATCCACCCCGGTGCGATGCGGTGCGCCGTTGACGCGTCGATGACGCGCGTGTGGTCATTCTCGATCATCGCGACCGCATCGCGCGCGGCATCGTCAGGCAGGCAGAGGATGACATAATCGGCCTCGTTCAGCGCCTCGCGCCGCGCCGATGCTTCCTTTCGGCGCGCCTCGTCGAGGCGAAGCAGCTCGAATTCCTTCCGTCCGGAGAGCCGTTCGGCGATTTCCAGCCCGGTCGTCCCGGCGGCGCCGTCGATGAAAACGCTCCGACCCATCGTGCTAGCGCACCCTCTTCATGCCGCTGATCGCCGGCGAATGGCCTTCGCTCTCGAACCGTGCGACGACATCTGCGAGCGGTTCGGCGGCGACGGCCATGCCATGCTTGCTGGCGTGGATCAGCACTTGCGGATCGGCCATGATGCCGACGTGGCCGGGAAAGAATACCAGGTCGCCGCGCGCCAGATCGGCGGGGGCGACATCCTTGCTTGCGTCGAGCGCCGCGAGCTGGAGGTCGCTGTCGCGCGGAAGCTGAAGGCCCGCCGCGCTCCACGCGAGCTGGACGAGGCCCGAACAATCGATTCCCTTCGCGGTGCGGCCACCCCACAAATAGGGTGTGCCGAGCATCGCTTCGGCGACCGCGGCGGGATCCGCGTCGGCATCGCCCAGTCCGGCGAGTGCGCCGAGCGGCAAATAGCCGTGCGGCGTGACAAGCCAGTCGCCCCGTTCCTCGCCCATCACCATCGCTCCGAAGGACAGGATGGCCGAACCGCCGCTCGCCGCATCCGGCGCGCTGTGGATCAGAACTTCGGCAGCGGCGACCCGGTGCGTCGGGGCGATCGGAGCGCCGAGCGCGTCGGCGGCGAGGTAGCCGACATAATGGTCGGCAAGGCAATAGCCCCACGCCCAGCCCCCGGTGACGTCGAGCAGCGCGAACCCTTCGCCGAAGAGCAGCTCGCTCGTCTGTTCGGCGTCGAGCGCGGGGGCCGCGCGCACCGCGGTCGACGGCAGGACCGCGCTCGTGATCTTCGGTGCGGCATAATGCGGGGCGAAATGCGTGCCGGCAACGGCAATATCGGCCAGATCCGGCCGGATCGCGACGACGCGGGGATCGAAGCCTTGCGCCACTCCGGTCAGGCCGAAGCGGTCGCGTCCGGCGGCCACGACACCGGGACGCCCCATTCGTACGCCGCTCAACGCAGAAATATCACCTTGGTTCGAAGTCACTTGCCGTCCTGAATATAGCCCGATTCCGCCGGATCGGCGAACAATCGCGCGGCATTAGACCAGCGCGCGGCGCTTGATCAAGAAAGTTCAGGCGCGCGCGCGGCGGTCGTAGCGCGCCTGGAGCATGGCCCATGCCGCGCGCAGCCCCAGCGCGGCGCCCCCCTTGGGCCGTCCGGGCTTCGCCGACGGGCGCCAGGCAAAGGTATCGAAATGCGCCCACGAGGTGTCTTCGGGAATGAAGCGTTTGAGGAAGAGCGCGGCGGTAATCGACCCCGCAAAGGCCGAACTGCCGGCATTGCCAAGATCTGCGATGTCGGTTTCGAGAAGGTCGGCATAGCCGTCCCACAATGGCATGCGCCACACGGGATCGTCGCGCTCGGCGCCGCCCGCGATCAGGTCGGCGGCAAGGGCGTCGTCATTGGCATAGAGCGCCGGCAGGTCGGGGCCGAGCGCGACGCGCGCGGCGCCGGTCAGCGTTGCAAAATCGACGATCAGTTCGGGCTCGTCCTCGCCCGCTCTCGCCAGGGCGTCGCCGAGCACGAGGCGCCCTTCGGCATCGGTATTGCCGATTTCGACCGTCAGCCCCTTGCGGCTCTTCAGCACATCGCCGGGACGGAAGGCATCGGCCGAAATCGCGTTTTCGGCGGCGGCGACGAGGCAGTGGAGCCGCACCGGCAAGCCGGTAGCCATGACCAGTTGGGCGAGGGCGAGGACGTGCGCGGCGCCGCCCATGTCCTTTTTCATCAAGCGCATTCCGGCCGCAGGCTTGATGTCGAGCCCCCCGCTGTCGAAGGCGATCCCCTTGCCGACGAGTGCGACGCGCGGATGATCGTCGCGACCCCACGCGATTTCGATCAGCCGGGGGGCGTGATGCTTGGCGGCGGCGCGCCCGACCGCGTGGATCATGGGATATCCCTGCTCGAGCGCCTCGCCCTTGGTCACGATCAGCGTGCCGCCGTGCGCCTTCGCTATCCGCTCGGCCTCTTTCTCGATCGCGGCAGGCCCCATGTCGGCCGCAGGGGTATTCACGAGGTCGCGCACGAGCGCCGTCGCCCGCGCTTCGGCGACCACCGGGCCGATCGCGCCGACGTCGGCGGTCAGCAATATGCGGGGGCCCCGAACTTCGGTTGCCTTGGTGCGATAGGTGTCGAACCGATATTGCGCGCTGAGCCAGCCGAAAATCGCTTTGCCCGGCTGGCGGCCCTCGACGCGATAGCGGCCTTCCGGAAGCACCTGTGCAAGCCTGGCGAGGCACCACGCAGAGAGCGCATCGACATCGGCGACCGTGGTGACAACCGACCAGCTTTCGGCATCGTCGCCCGGCAATATCGCGTGGGCATAGGCATCCGGCTTGTAGGCGGCGGCGGCAAGGGCGGCGCGCTCGCGCGCGCTGCGCGACTTCAGCCAGTCGTCGTAGCCCTTTTTATCGACAAGGTGGATCGCGCGGGCGTCCTGGCCCTTGTCGGGCTGAACGAGGTCGGAATAGTCGGTCATGCCGATGGTGCTAGGCTGCGATGGAAACTTTGTCGATTCCCGGCGTTGTTCGGCCATGACGATCCAGTCCCATCATCGCTATGCCGCGCTTCTGGTTTCGGGAGCCCTGCTGATCGCCGGCTGTTCCGAAAAGCAGCCGACCACCGCCGAAAAGATGAAAGCCGCGTCCGTGCCCGGCGCCCCGCCGGGAGGCGCGGAGGATATCGCTGCAAGCGAGGCGCCCGCGTCGAACGTCAGGGAATCGAACGACCTGATCGAATTTACCTATGCCTATCCGCTCGAGGCGGCGCGGATCCCCGGTCTTGCCGCATGGCTCGACAACGACCGAGACAAGCAGCGCGAGGCTTTGATCGAAGCGGCGAAGCGCGACAAGGCCTCTGCCGCGGAAGGCGATTTTCCCTATCATCCGCACAGTCATCTCGAAACGTGGAAACGGATCACCGACACGCCGCGCTTCCTGAGCCTGTCCGCCGAAATCGACACCTATATGGGCGGCGCGCACGGGATGCACAGCTTCGACACGCTGATCTGGGACCGCAATCAGGGGAAGCGGCTCAAGCCGCTGGACCTGTTCGAAAGCGGGGAGGCATTCGACAGGGCGGTGAACGACGATCTGTGTGCCGGGGTCGAACGCGCGAAGGCGGCAAAGGGCATCGTCTGGTCGCGCGACCCCGACAGCCCGTTCGGCAAATGCCCCTCTGCGTCGGCGCAGACGATCTGGATCGGCTCGTCGGGCGGAAAATATCTGGACCGTATGACGATCGCGATCGCGCCCTATGAGATCGGCCCCTATGCCGAGGGTAGCTATACCATCAACCTGCCGGTGACCGCTGCGGTCGTCGGCGCGGTGAAGGACGGCTACAAGCGCGATTTCCTGCCCATCGACTGATCGAGGAGAGCACGCCATGGCGAAGCGTCCAAAGGCCGGCAAGGTCGGCGAAACCCCGGCCGAGAAGAAAGGCAAGAAACGAGCTGCCGCGAAGCTGAAAGCCGATGTGGGCACGACAAAGTCCATCGCAAGCCCGCTCAGCGACCGCGAGGCAGACCTTGCGCGCGCACCCCGATGGGAGCCGCGCTATCCGGGATCGGGGAGGCTTGCCGGCAAGGTGGCGATCGTGACCGGCGGCGACAGTGGAATCGGGCGGGCGGTATGCGCGCTCTATGCCCGCGAAGGCGCCGACATCGCGCTGGTGTACAAAGAGAACAAGGTCGACGCCTACGCGACGGTGAAGATCGTCGAGGACGAGGGACGACGCGCGATCGCGATCAAGGCCGACGTCGGCAAACCCGCGGCGGCCGAAAAGATCGTCGCGCGGGTGATGGACCGCTTCGGCCGTCTCGACATCCTGATAAACGATGCGGGCGAACAGCATCCGGCGGATGACATCCGCGACATCAGTCCCGCCCAGCTCGAACGTACTTTCGCAACGAACATCTATGCGATGTTCTATCTGGTGCAGGCGGCACTGCCGCACCTCAAGAAAGGAGCGGCGATTGTCAACTGCACGAGCGTGACGATGTACCAGGGCTCGAAAGGGCTGCTCGACTATAGCGCGACCAAGGGCGCGATTACCGCCTTCACCCGCTCGTTGAGCGAAAATCTCGTGAGCAAGGGCATTCGCGTCAACGGCGTTGCGCCGGGTCCGATCTGGACCCCTCTCAACCCGCGCGGCGGGGCCCCGGCGGCAAAGGTCGAAACCTTTGGAGAGGGCACGCCGATGAAACGGCCCGGCGAGCCCAACGAGGTGGCGCCGGCCTTCCTGTTCCTCGCATGCGACGACAGCAGCTATATGTCGGGTCAGGTGTTGCATCCCAACGGCGGCACGATCGTTAATGGATAGCGGGGGCAGACAGGAGAATAGTCATGCCAGCCAAATCGAAAGCGCAGCAAAAGGCCGCCGGCGCGGCACTGAGTGCCAAGCGCGGCGATACGCCGAAATCCGACCTTCAGGGCGCCTCGCGCGAAATGTACGACAGCATGAGCGAGAAGCAGCTCGAGGAGTTTGCCGAAGGATCGCGCAAGGGCAAGCCCGAGCACGTCGACTGACGGACGCTGGCCTTACACTCGCCGTTGCGCCATAGTCCCTCCCCGGCAGGGAGGCACAGGAATGCGGGCAGGGGCGACGATCGTAGCCAGGGTGGTGTTGGGCGCCGCTCTCCTCTCGGGGTGCAGCTTTCAGACGACGCTCGACAAGCTCGTGCCGCGCGAGCGGCAGGGCGAGCTGGTTTCTGTCAGCCGGACGTTATGCTCCGATCCCGTAGCCGTCACGCCGGAGCTCCACGCGGAGATTGCCAATTCGGTGCGCGAGGCGGCGGCGAAGATTCCGGCCGAGTGTCCCGGGCAAGGCGCGTCTTGGCGGCTCGCGTCCTATCAGGTGAGCGCGAACGTCCAGAACGGCCAGTCGCAGAGGCAGGAAGAAGCGGTTGTCATCGGCAAGGGTTCCGAAAAATGGACCACGGTGACGCTGCGCTACTATGCCGAAAATGGCGCGCCCATGAAGATCGTTGCGTGGAACGTGCTCGGGAGCGCGACCAAACCCGAAGCTCTGACCTTCGTCGAAAATTTCGACAGGATGGCGCGCATTATGAGCGTCGCCGTGCCGGCGATCCTGTTGGCGATCGCCGCGCTTGCCGGCTGGCTCTTTGTGCGGTGGCGCAGGAAAAAGCGCGCCTGATCCCGAATTATTCGGCCGCTTCGAGGTGCGCCGTTGCAAGCGCCTGTGCATGGCCGAAGCGCAGCACGCCGTCGTCGACCGGCCCGGTCTTCATGTCGATCCGGTCCTGCACATAATTCTGACTGAGCCGCCACGGCAGCCGGTCGGCGTTCTTTGGCATGATGTGCAGCGCGCGCTGGATGTACCCGGAGGAGAAATCGAAGATATTCTCTTCGGTCAGGCTCGCCGGATCCTCGAGCAGCGGGGTCGCGACCTCGGTTCCGGTATCCCGCATATGGTTGAGCACGCGGCAGACATATTCGGCAACGATGTCGGCGCGCAGCGTCCAGCTTGCATTGAGGTAGCCGAATACGACCGCGAAATTCGGCACGTTGGAGAACATGCACGCCTTGTAGTAGAAATGCTCGCTCCAATCGATAGGATCGCCGTCGACGCGCACCGGAATCTTGCCGGCAACCGCCAGTTTCAGCCCGGTCGCGGTGACGACGATGTCGGCGTCGAGGTGCCGGCCCGATTTAAGCTGGATGCCCGTCCGGTCGAACCGGTCGATATGGTCGGTGACCACCGATGCCTGTCCGGCCTTCATCGCTTCGAAGAAATCGGCATCGGGAACCAGGCAGAGCCGTTGTTCCCAAGGGTTGTAGGGCGGGGTGAACGCCTGTTCGTCGTACCGCTCGCCTAGAGCTTTCTTGAGCTTTTTCGTCAGGAAGTCGGCCACTTTCTCGGGCTTCTCCCGCGCCCGGCGGAAAACGATGTCCTGAAGGCGGATATTCTTGAACCGGGTGATCCGATAGGCGAGTTCTTCGGGCAGGATCTTGCGCAGGAAATTGGCAAAACCATCCTTTGCCGGCCGGATCGCATACCAGGTCGGGGTGCGCTGGAGCATGGTGACATGAGCGGCCCCCTTGCCGTCACCCCGTTCGGTCATCGACGGAACGATCGTGACCGCAGTGGCGCCCGAGCCGATCACGACGACCTTCTTGCCGGCATAATCGAAATCCTTGGGCCAGAATTGCGGATGGACGATCTGGCCGCCGAAATCCTCGCGCCCGGCGAAGCTGGCGTCATAGGGCTCGTCATAATCGTAATAGCCCGAACCGAGATAGAGCCAGCGCGCCGTGGTCGTGGTCGTCGCGCCGCTCTCGTCCTCCAGCGTCACCGTCCAGCGCGCGTCGGCGCTGCTCCAGTCGGCGGCAACGACCTTGCGGTTGAAGCGAATGCGCTCGCGGATACCGCGTTCGTCGACGATGCGATGCAGATAATCGAGGATCGCCGGTCCGTCGGCGATCGATTTTTCATGCTTCCACGGTTCGAAAACGAAGCCCAGCGTGTGCATGTCGCTGTCCGACCGGATGCCGGGATAGCGAAACAGATCCCATGTGCCACCAAGGTTGGAACGGCGTTCGACGAGGGCAAAGCTGCGATCCGGCGAATGCATCTGAAGATGCACCGCCATGCCGATGCCCGAAATGCCCGCACCGACGATCAGCACGTCCTGATCGACGGGGGCAGCCTTTGGCTGTGCGGAGCGCTCCATCGTCGCCGTGCCTGCCATCATATCGTCTCCCGTTTCGTCTATCGAGCAGGACATCGGCTGCGTCCGTGTCGCGCTTCGATCATGCAGCTTACGCATAGCGTTGCATTTTGCAATCGAATTGACGTTTACGGAAACTGCGGGGCTGGCGCAGTGCGGCATTGCCGCTGTCACGATATTGTCATAGGGGCGTCACCCAGTTGTCATTTCAGGCCCAGCCACCGGCCGTGCAAAGAGGAGGGGGCATATCCGACAGATCGCGGTTCTCCCTTATCGGTTCAGCGGCCCCGACCGCGACGGACCGACTGAAATCCTTCTCATCACCTCGCGCGGCACGGGTCGCTGGGTCGTTCCAAAGGGCAATCCGCTGACCGGGATGACACGCCACGCGTCGGCGGCCATCGAAGCGGAAGAAGAAGCGGGCGTGCTGGGAGCGGTGTGCCCGACGGCGGTGGGCAGCTATCAGTATCGCAAGCGCCGCGCGAACGGCGCTTCGGTGATGCTCGATGTCGAGGTGTTCCCGCTAGCGGTCACCAAGGAACTGGAAGCGTGGAAGGAGCAGGACGAGCGCGAACGGCGCTGGTTCGCCTTCGACGAGGCGGCCGGAGCGGTCGACGAGCCCGATTTGCAGGCGCTGATCCGCTCGTTCGGAGACAGCGGCTTTCGCGCGGCGGCACGGGCGACCGGGGTCGTCGACAATATTGCAGACAAGACGGGGGTTAGCAGCATGTTTGCCTGGTTCCAGCGCCTGCTTCCCAGGCAGGGTAATTTCTTCGACCTGTTCGAACGGCATGCCGCCACGCTGGGGGCCGGCGCGGAAGCGCTTGCCCGGCTGCTTCAGGGCGGCGAAGGGATGGAGGACCATATCCAGGAAATCGTCGAGCGCGAGCACGACGCCGATGCCATCACGCGCGAGGTACTGCAAACCGTTCGCCGGACCTTCCTGACCCCGTTCGACCGCAGCGCGATCACCGACTTGATCGCGTCGATGGACGATGCGATCGACGAAATGCAAAAGACCGCAGGGGCGATCGACCTGTACGACGTGCGCGATTTCGATCCCGAAATGCGCGACATCGCGGGGATCATCGTCGATGCAGCGCGTTTGACGGTCGAGGCGTTGCCGCTACTGCGCAATATTTCGGCCAACGGCCCACGCCTGCATGAGCTGACCGAGCGGCTCGTCCGCATGGAGGGGCACGCCGATGAAATCCATGCGGCGGGGCTCAAGCGGCTGTTCAAGGAACATGGCGAAACCAATACCGTGCATTTCCTGATCGCGCGCGAACTCTATCGTCACCTCGAACGCGTCGTCGACAGCTTCGAAGATGTCGCGAACGAAATCGACGGCCTGGTCATCGACCACGCGTAAGCGGGGGCGCCGCCATGCACGAACTCGCTTTCCCTCTCCTCGTCGGACTGATCATCCTCGCGCTTGCGTTCGATTTTCTGAACGGCCTGCACGATGCGGCGAACAGTATCGCGACCGTCGTTGCGACGCGCCTTCTGCGCCCGGTGCAGGCGGTGATGTTCGCCGCCTTCTTCAACTTTGCCGCCTATTTCCTGAGCCTGGCCTTTCCTGCGCTGCACAAGGTGGCGGAAACCATCGGCGCAGGGCTGATCGACAAGGATCTGGTGACGCCGGCGGTGGTGTTCGGCGCCCTTGTCGGCGCGATGTTCTGGAACGTCGTGACCTGGCTGAAGGGCATTCCGTCGTCGTCGAGCCACGCGCTCGTCGGCGGCATCGTCGGAGCGGGGGTCGCGCATGCCGGGTTCGAAGGCATCCAGTGGTCGGGGCTGAACAAGACGGTCGTCGCCATCTTCCTCTCGCCGCTGCTCGGCATGCTGCTCGCCATGCTCGTGATGCTGCTGAGCAGTTGGGCGTTGCGCCGGGCGACCGCGAAATTTGCCGAGCGAACGTTCCGCACGCTGCACCTTTTCTCGTCTGCGGCCTATTCGCTGAGTCATGGCCTGAACGACGCGCAGAAAACGATGGGGATCATCGCGGTGCTGCTCTATTCGACCGGATATATGACCGGCGATTTCCATGTTCCGCACTGGGTCGCCTTCTGCTGCTATATCGCGATCGCACTCGGCACTTTGTCGGGCGGCTGGAAGATTATCGAGACCATGGGCGGGCGCATCACCAAGCTGTCTCACCATCAGGGCTTCGCCGCGTCGACCGGCGGGTCGATCATGGTGTTTACCGCGAGCCTGCTTGGCATCCCGGTCTCGACGACTCACACCATCACCGGCAGCATCATCGGCGCCGGGGTCGCGCGGCGCGCGAGTGCGGTGCGATGGGGCGTGGCGAGCAACGTCGTCGTCGCCTGGTTCATCACCATCCCGGCGAGCGCGATCGTCGCGGCGATCTTCTATTCGCTGACGCGATTGTTCTAAAGCTAGCGGGCCGGGCGATAGGCGATGCGCGCCGTCCCGGTCATCCGCACCGGCAGATAGAGGCCGTTGCCATAGGCCTTGATCTCGCCGGTCTCGAAGCCTTCGATGTCGGTGCGGATCACGAAGTCGCCTTCCTGTCTTTCATCGATCGCGCGACGAATCTTGCCCTCGAGCTCGGCGAGGTCGCGGGTGAAGTTCTGCGTCAGCGCGTCGGCAATCAGGAGCGAGAAGCCGGGGCTCTGGCCCAATTTGAGAAGCAGGTCTCCGCCGATGCCGTCTGTATCTCCGGTAATCTTCACGTCGGTGAAGCGCACCCTGGCCGATCCGGCCTCGTTGATCGGGATCGCGGTCGCCCAGATGCGGCCGTGTGTCGGGGCCTGCCGGATGCGCTGCGGTCGGGCTTCGACCGATATTCCTACGGCGATCCGCCCGCCGGGCGCCCCATAGGCCGTGACCTTTGAAAAGCGCGCGGCGACGGGGCCGATACGCGGCAGGTCGAACGGCCGGGCCGACCGCTTGACGAGCGCGCGCAGGATGACGGGTTCGAGCGGAGCATAGTCCGCGACGACGGGCACGAAGACGTCGAGGTGCGGTTCAGGGGCGCCGCGTTCGAGCGGGGGAAGCGGCGTCGGAGCAGGATCGGCCGGACGGTCGCCGACGAAGCTTTCGGTGACGCCTTCGATCGCGAGCGCCAGCCGGATGCGTTTCCCGTCGAGTCGATAGCCTCCGTAAAAGAGGTGTTGCGGCGTTATGCGCATCCAGACGGGCGGATTTTCGCGATTGAGGCTGAGTGTCGTGAAGCTCCGGCGCCAGATCTCGGCCGCCTGGTCCCTGATGTGGATCGTCGCGATCTCGCGATTGACCTCGCGCTCGACGTCGCGAACGACCGGGCCCAGCTTCTCGTCGGCTTCGTCGGTGAAGGTGATGCGCTGACCGAGAAAGTCGATGCCCGGCGGCCTGGTCCAGCCATAGCTGATCCGTGCCCGGCCGCGCAGCCCCCAGTCGGGGGTCGGTTCGACGCGAATGCGGGCGTGGGCCATCGCCGAACCGGTCGCCGTTTCGCCTTTCAGGACGCCGCCGACATCGCGGGCGCTTATCCGCGCGTTCAGCGGCACGTCGACGACGATCTCGTCGCCTTCGCCGCGCATGCGCAGCGGCCCGCGCGTGACGCGTCCGACGATGGTGCAGGCGATGGCCGGCGTCACCTTTACCTTCTTGCCGAATAGCTTGACCCGCTGCGGCTCGACGCATTGCCTTTCGCGCCGGTTGATCGTCCAGAGCGTGCGCGGCACCGCGCGTTCGAGCGCGGTCTTGAGGGCGGCGGCATCGGCGTCGATGGGCACGGCGATCAGCGATGTCTGTTTCGGTGTCGGCGCGGTGTCGGTCGCCTGCGGCGGTGCGATGTCCGCCACGGTCTGTTGCTTGCACCCGGCCAGCGCCGCGGCGATCAGCAATCCTGCACCCAGCCCCTGGAATACGCGCATGAGTCGGCCCCCGGTTGATGATCCCTTACCACCAACCGGGTCGAAGCGTTTCACGAAAACATCGCTTTAAGACGCAACGGCTCCGAACAGGTCGTGCTCGTCGGCATCCTCGACGACGACATCAACGATATCGCCCGCCTGCAATGTCGCCGCGACATCGCGAAGATAGACATGGCCGTCGATTTCCGGCGCGTCGGCCTGGCTGCGGCCGGTCGCGCCAAGGCTGCCATCCTCGTCCGCCTCGCCGACTTCGTCGATGATGACGGACAGCGTGCGGCCAACCTTGCCCGCGAGCTTCGCGGCGCTGATCGCGGCGGTCTTTTCCATGATCCGCTGGTATCGTTCTTCCTTGACCTCTTCGGGCACCGGGTCGGGCAGGGCGTTCGCCTGCGCGCCCGCAACGGGCTCGAAACGGAAGGCGCCGACGCGGTCGAGCTGCGCTTCGTCCAGCCAGTCGAGCAGGTAACGGAAATCCTCCTCGGTCTCGCCGGGGAAGCCGACGACGAAGCTCGACCGGATCGCGATATCGGGGGCGACGGCGCGCCATGCCTTCAACCGCTCGAGCACCTTCGCCTCGTTCGCGGGGCGCTTCATGCGCTTGAGGACGCTGGGGCTCGCATGCTGGAAGGGGATGTCGAGATAGGGGGTCAGCAGCCCTTCGGCCATCAGCGGGATGACAGCGTCGACGTGCGGATAGGGATAGACATAGTGGAGGCGCACCCACGGCGCGCGGCCCTCGCTGGTCCGGAGCTGGCCGAGTTCGCGCGCGAGGTCGGTCATGTGCGCGCGCACCTCATGGCCCTTCCACTCGCGCGGCTGGTGCCGGATATCGACGCCATAAGCCGATGTATCCTGACTTATGACGAGCAGTTCCTTCGTCCCCGCCGCGACAAGCTTTTCGGCCTCGCGCAGCACTGCGTCGACGCGGCGGCTGACCAGTTTTCCGCGCAGATCGGGGATTATGCAGAAGGAACAGCTGTGGTTGCAGCCCTCGGATATCTTCAGATAGCTATAGTGCCGCGGAGTCAGCTTGAGCCCGCCTTCGGGCACCAGGTCCACGAACGGCCCCTGCGTCGGCGGAGCGGCGTCGTGGACCGCCTCGACCACCTGTTCATATTGATGCGCGCCGGTGACCGCGAGGATATTCGGGAAGCGCGCGCGGATGGCGTCGGCCTCGTTGCCCATGCAGCCGGTGACGATGACACGGCCGTTTTCGGCCATCGCCTCGCCGATCGCGTCGAGGCTCTCCTCCTTCGCCGAATCGAGGAAGCCGCAGGTGTTGACCAGCACGACGTCGGCCCCCGCATAGTCGGGCGACAGGCCGTAGCCGTCGGCACGCAGCTTGGTCAGAATCCGTTCGCTGTCGACGAGTGCCTTTGGGCAGCCGAGCGACACCATGCCGACTTTCGGCTGGGCAGGGAGGGTCTTGGTTGTCATGATCGGCGCGGCCCATAAGCGATTTTTGCGGGTTTGTCACGCGCGGCGCGGGGCGGCATAGACGGGCGGTAGAACGAAAGGATGTGCGATGATCGGACTATGGGCGGCGCTGTCGGCAGCGATGGCCGTGGCGGCGGGAGCGTTCGGCGCGCATGGCGCGGCCGGGCCGCAGGAGGCCGACTGGCTGCGCACGGGCGGGATGTACCAGCTGGTTCATGCGGTTGCGGCCCTTGCAATCATGGGTTTTGCACGCGGTCCGGCGATCCTGCTGCTCGTCGGGGCGGCAATCTTTGCCGCGACGCTCTATGCGATGGCGCTCGGCGCACCGCGCTGGCTGGGCGCGGTGACGCCGATCGGCGGCGGTTTGATGATCGTCGGCTGGCTGTGGGCCGCGTGGCTCTATTGGCGCGGATAGGCCGCCGGCGTTTCGTCTGGTCCGTTCGTGCGGACCGATTCCAGACACGCCGCGTCAGGCCTGTGCTGCGGCACCCGCCTCGCAAGGGATGACTTCGACGACGAGGTCGCCGGGCTCCAGCGCCTGCGCCTCGGCTTCCCAGAAGCCATAGGGCTGGCCGCGGCGATAGATGCGCAGCCCCCGGCCACCGCTTGCGAGCTGGTCGAGCCCTTTGCCGACCTCTTCGGGGTGCACCGCCCGTTCGTTCAATTGCACCTTGCCCGTAACCGAAGCCAGGTCGGCCATATAGTCGGCAACATGCGCGCCCTGCGCCGATCCCGCCAGCAACAGGCCGGTGAAATTGACCGGGTTGATGACGTTGTTTGCGCCCGCCTGCCGCGCGAGCAGTTCGTTGTCCTGCGCGCGGATGACGACGCTGATCGGAACCTGGGGCGCGAGGTGGCGGACCGTCAGGACGAGCAGGATCGACGTGTCGTCGCGGCCCGCCGAAACGAGGACGGTCTGCGCCGCCGCGATCCGCACGTCGAGCAGGGTTTCGTCGCTCGACGCGTCGCCCTGCAGCACGTTGCAGCCCATGTCTTCGGCGGCCTCGATCCGGCTTTGCGACGGATCGATAACGACGATGCAGGCGGGATCGGTTCCGCGCGCAATCAACTCCTTCACCGCTTCGGAGCCGCTGATGCCGAAGCCAAGGACGACGATATGGTCGGTGAGCTTTGCCTGAATGCGGGCCATGCGCCATTTTTCCCATGAGCGTTTGATGACGAAACTATAGGCGGTGCCGACAAAGATGAAGAGCACCGCGATACGGATCGGCGTCACGATCACCGATTCGATCAGCCGCGACCGGTCGGATACGGGGGCAATATCCCCAAAGCCGGTCGTCGTGACCGAAATCATCGTGAAATAGACGACGTCGAGGAAGCTGACCTGGCCATCGTGATGGTCGACCAGTCCTTCGCGGTCGATCCAGTGCACCATGATCACGAAGAATATCAGCAGGAAAGCGAGACTGAGCCGCGCGGCGACATCGGCCCAGACCGGCCATTTGCTCGCGCGGCGAAGCGGCTGGAAGCGGCGAGGAATCTGAACGGGACGCTTTTTCGACATGCCCCGCTACTGTGGCGGCAATTGCTTCAGCGGGTCAACGGGAATGCGATTCTTGCGAAGCTGGAAATGGAGTTGCGGCGCCTGCACCTGACCGCTGGCCCCGGCGAGCGCGATGACATCGCCGGCCTTTACCGCCTGACCACGCTGCACGTCGATCCGGCCCGCATGGCCATAGGCGCTCATCCAGCCGCCGCCATGATCGATCAGGATCAGCCCGCCATAGACGGCGATCTGGTCGCCGGCATAGGCGACGACTCCGTCGGCCGCGGCATGAATCGGCGTGCCCTTTGCCGCGCCGATATTGATGCCGTCGCTGATCTTCCCCGGTGCGATGGGTCCGAATTTGGCGAGGATCGGGCCGCTGATCGGCCAGCGAAAGCGGCCCGAGAAGGTCGCCGGCGGGGCGACGGCGGTGGTGATGGGCTTGCGCGGGGCCGCGCTGGCCGTTGCCGGGCGGTCGCGGGCGGCGAGCGCGGGCTGGCTGCCGGTGACGATATCGTCGATGTCGAGTTTGAAAGCCGCGGCACGCGCGGCGACATCGACTTCGGCCGGTGCGAGCGGCTTTGCATCGCGGGGCAGGCGCAGTCTTTGTCCCACGCGCAGGATATAGGGTTCGCTGAGCGCGTTCATGGTCACGATCTCGCCCCAGTCGACGCCATAGGCCTGCGCGATGCCGATTCCGGTCTCGCCCGTCGCAACGCGGTGATACAGGCCGCCTGGAATGCGAAGCTGTTGCCCCGGATACAATGTATAGGGCGGCGCAAGGTCATTCTCGATCGCGATCATTTCGGACCCCGCGCCGGTCATCGCGCCGATCGCGCGCAGCGTATCGCCGCGGCGAACCGTGTATATGCTGGCGGCGACGTCGCGTGCATCGGGTGTCACGGCCTTGAGAGACCAGGTCGGGCGCGCGTCGCCGCCGATCACCTCGCCAAGCGTGCGGCGTTCGAAATCGCCGGTATCGACCGTGCGGACGACCGGGGGAGGAGCCACCGCCGGTTGCGTGCGCGGGGCGGGCGCGGTTGCGGCCGGGATGCAGCCAGCAAGCCCCAACGCGCACAGCAAAGGCGCGAGACGATGATTGAAAACCCCCACACGCGTCTTGTGCCAAAGATCGGCTGGAAAAACCAGCCTTCCGTACCAATCTGGAACAGATTTTCGGCTATCAGCTCTCGTAGGCGCTTCGCAGCGCGGCGAGCGACGGGTCGTGGGTCAGGTCGAGCTGGAGCGGGGTGACCGAAATATGGCCATCGTCGATCGCTTCGAGGTCGCTGTCGTGGGCGAGCGAATGTTCGATTCCGTGGAGCCCGAACCAGTAATAGGCATAGCCGCGCGGGTCGGTCCCCTCGACGATCGAACCGCGACTATAGTCGTGGAAGCCCTGGCGCGCGACGCGGATCCCCTTCACCTCGGCGGCCGGCAGCGCGGGGAAGTTGATATTGACCAGCGTGCGGGGCGGCATTGCCATTTTCAGGATCGGCGCGAGCACCTTTGCGCCCCATGCCTCGGCGGCCTCGAACGGAACGGTGTCGCCCATGCCCTCGCGCGCATAGACCTGGCTCAGCGCGATCGCGGGAATGCCGGCGAGCGCGCCCTCGATCGCCGCCGAGACGGTGCCCGAATAGGTGATGTCGTCGCCCAGATTGGCCCCGCGGTTGACGCCCGAAAGGATCAGGTCGGGCTTTTCGGGCATCAGCTTGCCGATCGCCATCATCACCGAATCGGTCGGGGTGCCGGTGCACGACCAGCGCCGCTCGCCGTGCTGGCGCACGCGCACCGGACGCGAAAGGGTCAGCGAATGGCCCGCGCCCGACTGTTCCTCCGACGGCGCGCACACCCATATGTCATCCGAAAGCTGGCGCGCGATGGCTTCGAGAACCGCGAAGCCGGGGGCGTGGTAGCCGTCGTCGTTGGTGAGGAGGATGCGCATTATTCTCTCTTTCTTCGTCATGCCGGACTTGATCCGGCATCCATTCGGCGAATGCGTCGTAGACCCCGGATCAAGTCCGGGGTGACGATGGTTTTAATTGCCGGGCTCCAGCCGCGTGATCCCGCCCATATAGGGGTGAAGCACCTCGGGAATGTTGACGCTGCCGTTGGCCTGTTGGTAGTTTTCGAGGATCGCGACGAGCGTGCGCCCCACCGCGAGGCCCGATCCGTTCAGCGTGTGGACGAACTCATTGCCCTTCACGCCCTCGCGGCGGAAGCGCGTGTTCATGCGCCGTGCCTGGAAATCGCCGCAGTTCGAGCAGCTGGAAATCTCTCGATAGGCGCCCTGACCGGGGAGCCACACTTCGAGGTCATAGGTCTTGCGCGCGGCAAAGCCCATGTCGCCCGCGCATAGCAGCATCTTGCGATAGGGCAGGCCGAGCGCTTCGAGGATACTCTCGGCGGCGCGCGTCTTGCGTTCGAGCTCGGCGTCGGAATCCTCGGGCCGGACGATCGAGACGAGCTCGACCTTCCAGAACTGGTGCTGGCGGATATAACCGCGCGTGTCGCGCCCCGCCGAGCCAGCTTCGGAGCGGAAGCAGGGGGTGAGCGCGGTCATGCGCAGCGGCAACTCGGCCTCGGCCAGAATCTCTTCGCGCACCGCGTTGGTCAGGCTCATTTCGGAGGTGGAGATAAGCCACATGCCGTCGGTGGTCTGGAACAGGTCCTCGCGAAATTTGGGAAGCTGGGTCGTGCCGAACGCCGCCTCGTCGCGCACGAGCAGCGGGGTCGCGCATTCGCGATAGCCCGCCCCGGTCGTCTGCCTGTCGAGCATATACTGGCCGAGCGCGCGTTCGAGCCGCGCCATCGGGCCTTTGAGGAAGGCGAAACGCGCACCCGACATCTTGGCCGCGGTTTCGAAATCGAGGCCGAGCGCGGGGGCGAAGTCGGCATGTTCCTGCGGCTGGAAATCGAAGGTGCGCGGGGTGCCCCAGCGCGAGATTTCGACATTGCCCTCTTCATCTTCGCCCTCGGGAACATCGGCGGCGGGGAGGTTGGGGAGCGCGGCGAGGAGGTCCTGCAACGCGGCAAGCTGGGCACGCTCGGCTGCTTCCTGTTCGGGCAGCTTGTCCTTGAGTGCCGCGACCTCGGTCTTCAGCGCATCGGCGGTGTCCTTGTCGCCCTTTGCCATTGCCTGACCGATCGCTTTCGACGCTTCGTTGCGCCGCGCCTGTGCGGCCTGCATCTCGGTCTGGAGGGCGCGAAGCGACGCATCGGCGGTCAGGATGGCGGCGGATTGCGGCGCGACGCCGCGGCGCGCGAGGCCGGCGTCGAAGGCGGCGGGATCGTCCCGGATCAGGCGAATGTCGTGCATGGCCGCGCTATGGCGGCGCGGCTCGCGCGGCGCAACCCCGTGCGTGCGCGGATCATCGCCCGGGGGGTGTCCAGCCCTTGCCGACCATGCACGTCTCGATCGCGAATTTCCGTTCGGGTTTTCCGCCGAGCGCGACCGTCCGTCCACGGCAGTCGGCAATCGCCTCGCTGAAAGATTCGGTGCCCGGTCCGGTCCAGTGGTGACCCTCCGCCGCGCAACCGGCGAGCAGGGCCGGAACAGTGAATAGTACCGATCGCCGACGCATGGGCCTCCCTTTCGGGGTGAAGGGCTAACCTGGCGGTGCGGCAGATGCAATGCCGGCCGAAGATGAAAAAAGGGCCGCCCGAAAGGCGGCCCCCGATCGGTGGCCGGGTCGTGCCGGCCGCCAGTGGATAATCGAAAACGGTCAGGCTGCGTCGGCGTCGCTGTCCGCGGTCTGGTTCGCCGCGCGGCGTCGCGCGACGAGCGCCGCGGCTGCGGCCCCGAACAGCAACATCATCGGCGGAGCCGGAACCGGCGTCGGGTCGCCCGGCGTTCCGCTGCTGCCGCCCGAACTCGACGAAGACGACGAAGACGAACTGCTGCTCGACGACGAGCTGCTGCTCGATGACGAGGAGGACGACGAGCCGGTGTTCGATCCGCCGAAGCTGCTGCTGCCGCCGGTCGCGCCGGAGGACGTGGCGCCGCCCGACGAGCTGCTGCTCGACGAGGACGAAGACGAGCTGCTGCTCGACGACGAGGACGCCGAACTGCCGCCCGACGAAGAACTGCTACCCGAACCGCCCGAGCTGCCGCTCGAACCGCCCCAGCCCGAACTGCCGTGACCGTGCGAGCTGCCGCCGTGGCCGTGTGACGAGCCGCCCTTCGACGAACTGCCGCCGCCCGACGAAGACGAGCTCGACGAAGAGGAGGACGACGACGATGACGAACTCGACGAGGAGGACGACGACGACGAAGAGGAACTGACGTTACCCGACGAGGTCGAGACGCCACCCGTGGAGGTGCTCACGCCGCCCGTCGAGGTGCTTACGCCGCCGGTCGAGGTGCTGACACCGCCAGTCGAGGTCGAAACGCCGCCGGTGGAGGTCGTCGAACTGATGCCGCCGGTCGAGGTCGATACGCCGCCGGTCGACGTGGACGTCGAAACGCCGCCGGTCGAGGTCGAAACGCCGCCCGAGGTGCTGCTGGTGGTCGAGCTCAATCCGCCGGTGGTGGTCGAGGTCACGACGATGCTGCCGCTGCTGCCGCCGCCGCTCGAACCGCCAAAGAAGCCGCCGAAGAAACCGCCCCCGAAACCGCCGCCGAAGCCGCCGCCGATCACGGTTACGCCGCTGCCGCCGCCCGACCCTTCGAAGCCGCCCTGCTGCGGGAAGGGAGCATAGGGGATCGGGGGCAGGGGGATCGTCTGGGTGACGACCTGGGTCTGCGGGGTCGCGGTCCGGATGGTCCGCTTCGTCGTGACGACGCGGCGAACGCGCTTCACCGGCTTGCGCGCGGCGTGGCGTTTGCGCACGACCTTTTTCTTGCAGCAGGACTGGACCTGCGCCTTGGCCGGGGCTTCCGCGATCTGCATCGCACCGGTGCCGATGATCGCGCCACCGCAGGTGCAGGCGCAGAGCTTGGCGAGGGCCATTCGGACAGACATAGAATCTTCTCTCTTTTCCCGTTGCTTGGCGAAAAGGCACCGACCCCCGGCACCCCGCTCGCCCTTCGGCTAGAGCCAAAAGGACAAAGCTTTGTGAATGCGTCCATTGCGTTAACCGCGATAGATTGTCCGGGAACGGGAAATGAGAGGCGAAATCAAGCCTTTTGAGCGATTCTGTGCCAAAACAATACGATATTGGCGCGATTTGGCCGCAATCGTTAAGAAGCGCGCGGCGAGGGGCGCCGTCATCGGGGGCGTCCGGATATGCAGAATCACCCTCGCGCCGCACCGGTTCAGCCTTGCTTCAGCCCGGCGGTTCCACAGATCGCTTCGGCGCTTGTATCGCAACCGGTCGCCCGGTATAGGCGCGGCGCAATCCTTGGCCGCCACCCTTGGCGGTCAAGTGACAGGAAAGGACGCGAAAAGCCCCTTATGCCAACCCAGATTGCCGACGTTGGTGCCGACGCGCTCCGCGAAGCCAAATCCAATCTCGATTTGGACTATAGTCCCAGCGACGACGAGCCGTTCATGAACGAACGGCAACAGGCCTATTTCCGGGGCCTGTTGCTCGCCTGGAAGAAGTCGATCCTGACCGAAGCCGAATCGACGCTCGCGCAATTGCAGGACGGGCCGCTGCGCGAACCCGACCTTGCCGACCGCGCGTCGAGCGAAACCGACTGGGCGATCGAACTGAGAACGCGCGACCGGCAGCGCAAGCTGATCGCCAAGATCGATGCGGCGATTCGCCGGATCGAAGAGGGCGAATATGGCTATTGCGCGGTAACCGGCGAGCCGATCTCGCTGGCACGGTTGCAGGCGCGGCCGATCGCGACGATGACGCTGGAGGCGCAAGAGCGTCACGAGCGCAACGAACGCGTGTCGCGCGAGGATTGATTTTCGGTGCGGCAATCTGCGCGCACCATTTACAATATGGCAAGGGCTGCCCCCTAGATTCGCCGCTTCGAAACAATCGGGCAAAAGGCGAGGGATGGGTCGCATGGAATCGCACGGGCCGCATACGCTGGACGAAGAGGTCGCTGCGCTGTCGCGGAGCGCCGATCGCGACAGCCTGTTCATGCAGGCCAATCTTTACATGGCCGATCGCGCCGACCCGATCCTGGTGCGCGTGCGCAATCTTTCGCCCGGCGGGATGCTGGCTGAAAGCCCGGCGCGGATGGCGCAAGGCGCTGCGGTGGAGGTCGATTTGCGCAATGTCGGGCCGGTACCCGGCCGCATCGTGTGGATTGGCGAAGGGAAGTTCGGCATCGCGTTCGAACGCCAGATCAACCCGCAAGAGGTTCGCCGCCAGGTGAAGACCGAATCGGATCTGCCGTACCATCTGCGGCGGACGGGGCGCGAGCGCGGCCCCTTTTACCGCCGGGGCTGACACGCCCTCGCGGGGAATGCAGTCCGGCGGCAGGGATTGGCGCGGCGGTCAACCGGTTGCCAGCATTTCTTCCTTGAGCTTGAGCTTCTGCTTTTTCAACTGCGCCAGCATCGCCGCGTCGGGGGCAGGTCGGCGCTCTTCATTCGCAATTTTCGCATCGAGGTCCGCGTGGCGGGACTTCAGGGCGGAAAGGTGCGATATGCTCATGGGCCATTCTCCTTTTCGACTCGATTGGCAGGGGCGATTAAATCACGAATCGGGTGTGATGTCGTGGCGATTCGGCCAGCCGGTTCCCGTTGCGGACGGGGCGTGATCGTGGCAGGAAGACGGGCGTGAACCCCGAAGAAATCACCCAGCGCCTCGAACTGCTCCGCATCGAACATCGCGATCTCGATGCCGCGATTACCGCGCTTGGCGACGCGACGGTTCCCGACCAGCTCCAGCTTGCGCGGCTGAAGAAGAAGAAGCTGAAGCTGCGCGACGAGATCGCGTGGTGCGAGGACCAGCTGCTGCCCGACATTATCGCTTGATTCAAAATGGGACGGCGCCGCGAAAAGATGGTTAGCGGCGTTGCTCCCCCGCCCGGCCTCGTGGCATCCGGGGCGCCATGACCCGGGGAACGGCCGCATTGCAGGATATGGCGTCGCCAGTGCATCGTGCGCAGGTGGAAAATCTCTATGTCGAGGCGATGCTGCTCGCCGACGAGGCGCATGCCGCCTTTGCCGCGGCGCGCGATCTGGGCAGGGCGCCGCGCGACGCCCTCTTGCAGGTCAGCCTGGCATGCGAATCGCTGAAGACGACCACGCGGCTGATGCACATCATCGCGTGGCTGCTCCATCGCCGCGCGATGATCGCGGGCGATCCCGGAGCCGGGCCGAAGGACAGCGCCGCGCATATCGGCGAACCGATCGATGCCGACTGGTCGGTGTGCGAACGGTTCGACGCACCGCTTCGGCGGATCGTCGCGGCGAGCGAGCGCCTGTTCGATCGTATCGCCCGGATGGAAGCGGGCTGGACGGCACGCGAGACCCCGCGCCCGGTGCAGGCCCTGCTCGCACAACTGGAAGCGCGGCTTTAGAGGCCGGGCGACCGAAGGGGGCGACGCGGCGCCCCGTCCCTGACGCGCGGGCCGACGCCCTTAAAGGATTTCGCGCACCACATCCTGCGGGCGACAGAAGCGCACACCCTTGCCGGTTTCGACGAACGGCCGGTTCACATAGGCCGGGTTCCGGGCCATCGCCGCAAGGATCGCGTCGTCGTCCGCATCGGCCAGGCCGCGTTCGGCGGCATCGGTGCCGCGCAGCCGCAGCGCGTCCCTGGCACGCATCCCCGCGTCGGCAAAAAGCTGCCGCAGCTTGGCCTCCGTATAGGGCGTTTTGAGATACTCGATGACGGTGACCTCGACGCCCGGCGTCTCTTCGAGGATCGCCAGCGTCTTGCGCGAAGTGCCGCAGGCCGGGTTGTGCCAGATGGTCGCTTTCATGGCGCTTGCCCTATCGCTGCGCAGGCGGAGAGGCAAGCCGGACCGCGTAAACCAGCCGTTCATGGCATATATGGCACAATTGCCCGCATGATGACGACCGGATCGCTTGCCTTTCGCGGGCAAGCTGCGGCTAATGGCCCCACGAGGGACCGCCACAGGCGGCACGCGGGGTTGGGTTGCATAACGTGAACATATCGATCGATCGCAGGGCGATGCTGGCAGGAATGGCGGGAGCGGGTGCGCTCGCCGCGATCCCCGCCCGCGCGCAGCTGCCCGACTGGATTACCTCCAGGGTGCCGTCCGTGCCACCCGTCGACTATCTTGCCGTCGCGAAGCGGCAATTGGCGCGGGAGGGCAATCGCATCGCGCAGGCCGACCGCGTCGGCATCGTCGATTTCGGACTGCCCTCGTCGCGCCCGCGCTTCGCGCTCGTCGACCTGGTCGGCGGGACGATCGACCTGTTTCCCGTGACCCACGGTCGCGGGTCGGACCCACAGCACGATGGCTGGCTGAAGACCTTTTCGAACGTTCCGGGGTCGCTCGCCACCTCGCGCGGGGCCTATCGCACCAGCGATTATTATATGGGATCGAACGGGTCGTCGATGCGACTGGCGGGGCTGGACCCCGACAACAGCAATGCCGATATGCGCGCGATCGTGATCCACGGCGCCTGGTATGCCGAACCGTCGCTGATCGCGACGCAGGGCAAGCTGGGTCGCAGCGAAGGCTGTTTCGCGTTCGGCGAGGAATTGTTGCCGCAGATCCTCTACAAGCTCGGCCCCGGCCGGCTCGTCTATGCCGACAAGCTCAGTGCTCCGCCGCCCAGCCCGGTGCTGCCGCCGCTCCCGGGTACCGAAGCGATCGTCCGCACCAGCGCCACCAGCGGGCAGATGCCGGGGCAAGCGGACTAGGGCCTGACCATTTTCGACTCGCCATCTTCTGAATGGTGATCGGCCCTGACGCAGCAGCACGCCAGCCGGGCTGAGGGTCCCGGCCCTAATAGACCCCTGCCAGACCCGGGGCTTCCGCGGTTGGCGCAGGGGCGGGCGGACGGGCCGTCGTTGTCGTCGGGACGACCTGCGGCGGCGTCGGGGAAACCAGAACTGCGGTCGGGCGACCGGGGTTGGCGAAGCTCGCGGCGACCGGCGCGTCGCGGCCGTAGAGGTCGGCAAGCTTCTTCACACCGCCCTTGCCGTCGGGGACGACGGTCCAATAGGCGACATAGACCGGAAAAGGCCGGTCGAATTCGAACCGCGTCGTCTTGCCGCTTGCCACGACCTCGCCGAATTCCTCGGGCGAGGCGCCCGCGAACATCACCGCCATCAGGCCGGAAAAATGCAGCGCCTTTTCGGTGCGGATGCAGCCGTGGCTGAATGCGCGCTTGTCGGCGTTGAAGGCGCCCTTCGACGGGGTGTCGTGAAGATAGATGGCGTGTGGATTCAGCATTTCGAGCTTCATCACTCCCAGCGCGTTGCCCGGGCCGGGTTGCTGCACGACCGATAGCGTCTTGCCGCTGCCCGTCCAGGTATAGCCCTGACGGCGTGCCGAGGCGGGATTGTGCGCGATCGTCGCTCCGATCCCTTCGGCGATGATGCTGCGCGGCAGCGTCCAGGTCGGGTTGACGATCACGCCGGTCGCCATCGGGTTGAGTTGCGGCGTCGGGGTCGAGGGCTTGCCCACGACCGCCTTGTGCGTCGCGATGACGACGCCGTTCCGCACCACCCGGGTCAGATATTCGGGCACGTTGCTGACCACATAGCCGTCGCCCAGGTCGCGGGGCATCCAGCGCCAGCGTTCCATGTTGACGCGGATCGCATCGGCCTCCGCCGGGGTCTTCGCGGTCGCGAGCGCGGCCTTGAGCAGCGCGAAGGTCGGATGCACGGGGTCGAGCCCGGTGAGCGTCATCGGCACGTCGTTCGCGGTCAGCGCATAATCGAGCAGCGGGATCAGCGGCGTGCTGTCGCTGTCGCTGTCCTCCATGAACCATTGTTTGCGCGCCGCGTTCGGCGTGCGTCCGTCGCGCAGATGCGTTGCGAGGAGCAGGAAGGAATCGGTCGCGACCTTGTCGAGCTGAATCTGGTTGCCGCTCGCGATCGCGGCCTGCAACCCGTCGGGATTATAATCCTTGGGGAACAGCCCTTCCTCGCCGACATTCCGGATGAAAGTCAGCAACGCGCGGGCATTGTCCTCGCTCCAGCTCGGCAGATTCGCTTCGGCGAGCGTTTCTATGGTTGGCGCGTCGTCGGCAACCTTGTCGGGTTGCAGGACGACCGAATCCTCCTTGACGTCGGTCGGCGCGGTCTGGGCGAACACGGGCGCGCCCGCAAGCGCGAGCGGAAGAAGCAGCGCCGTCGCCGACGCAAAACGGGGGGAGATTATGGACATGGCTTTGCCATAACCGAGTTTTCGCGAAGGTGGAAGCGCCCCCTCCCATGCCGGGGAGGGGTGTTCGATCGTTACGCGGCGTCCCCGGCGTCCTGCCGCGCGAGCCATTCTTCGAGCCACTTGATCGTATAATTGCCGTCGATCACGTCGGGGTCGGCGAGCAATGCCTGGTGCAGCGGGATGTTGGTCTTCACGCCGCCGACGACCATTTCCTCGAGCGCGCGGCGCATCCGCATCATGCAGCTTTCGCGCGTCCGGCCATAGACGATCAGCTTGCCGATCATGCTGTCGTAATAGGGCGGGATCGAATAGCCGGCGTAAAGGCCGCTATCGACGCGGACGTGCATGCCGCCGGCGGGATGGTAGGCGGTGACCTTGCCGGGCGAGGGCAGGAAGCTGCGCGGGTCCTCGGCGTTGATCCGGCATTCGATCGCATGGCCGCGAAATTCCAGCTCGTCCTGCGTGACGGACAGGCCGCGCCCGCCGGCGATACGGATCTGTTCGCGCACGAGGTCGAAGCCGGTGATCATCTCGGTCACCGGATGCTCGACCTGGATGCGCGTGTTCATCTCGATGAAGAAAAATTCGCCATTTTCCCAGAGGAACTCGATCGTTCCGGCGCCGCGGTAGTGCATCCTGGCCATCGCATCGGCGCAGATGCCGCCCATGCGCGCGCGCTCCTCGGCCGAGATGACGGGCGAGGGGGCTTCTTCGAGCACCTTTTGGTGGCGGCGCTGGAGCGAGCAGTCGCGTTCGCCGAGGTGAATGGCGTTGCCGTTGCCGTCGCCGAACACCTGAAATTCGATGTGGCGCGGATTGCCGAGATATTTCTCCATATAGACGGTCGGGTCGCCGAAAGCCGCGGCCGCCTCGCTCGACGCCTGGCCCATCAGGCTTTCGAGGCCGGAGGCGTCGGGAACGACCTTCATGCCCCGGCCGCCGCCGCCGGACGCGGCCTTGACGAGCACGGGGTAGCCGATCTCTTCGGCCAGGCGCTGGGTCTCTTCGCCGAAGGTGACCGCGCCCGGCGAGCCCGGGACGACCGGCAGGCCGAGCTCGACCGCGGTGCGCTTTGCCTCGACCTTGTCGCCCATCGTGCGGATATGCTCCGGCTTCGGGCCGACGAAGACGATGTCGTGCGCTTCGATGATTTCGGCGAAGCGGGCGTTTTCGGACAGGAAGCCATAGCCCGGATGGATCGCGTCGGCACCGGTGACTTCGGCGGCGGAGATGATCGCGGGGATGTTGAGATAGCTGTCCTTTGCCGCCGGCGGCCCGATGCACACCGCTTCGTCGGCCAGACGAACGTGCATCGCGTCGGCGTCGGCGGTCGAATGCACCGCGACCGTCTTGATTCCCATTTCATGGCACGCGCGATGGATGCGCAGCGCAATCTCGCCGCGATTGGCGATCAGGAGCTTTTCGATGGTCATCGGGCGCGCCTTCAGTCGATGGTGAACAGCGGCTGGTCGAACTCGACCGGCTGGCTGTTTTCGACATGGATGGCCTTCAGCGTGCCCGATTTGGGCGCGGTGATCGGGTTCATCACCTTCATCGCCTCGATGATCAGGATGGTGTCGCCTTCCTTCACCGCGGAGCCTGCCGAGGCGAACACCGGCGCGCTGGGTTCGGGCGAAAGATAGACGGTGCCGACCATCGGCGACTTGACCGCGCCGGCGAAGTCGTCGGCGGGGGCGGCGGGCGCCGCCGTCGCCGCCGGTGCTGCTGCTGCGGCCGCGGGCGGCGCGACCGGGACGGCCGGCGCCATCGCGACCGGCGCGGCCGTGGTCAGCGTGCGCGCGACGCGGACCTTGCGCTCGCCGTCCTCGACCTCGATTTCGGAGAGCTGTGTGTCGTCAAGCAGTTCCGCGAGCGCGCGGACGAAGGCCGGATCGATGTTGATGCCCTGCTCTTTATGGTCACCCATGTGATATTTCCTGCTGTTGCGGCGTCGTGGACGACGCTCGGACCCCGGTTATTGATCGCGCCCTCTTGTCAGAGACGCGCCGCGGCGTCCAGCGCCAGCGTATAGCTGTTCGCGCCGTGACCGGCGAAATGCGCCGCCGCCGCCATGCCGATATAGCTGATGTGACGAAAGGATTCGCGGGTTTTCGGATCGGACAGATGGACCTCGATCACCGGCACCGCGATCGACTTGATCGCGTCGTGGAGCGCGATCGAGCTGTGCGTATAGCCGCCGGCGTTGAGCAGCACCGCCTTCGCGCCGGCGAAATGGGCCTCGTGCAGCCAGTCGATCAGCACGCCTTCGTGATTGGACTGGCGGCAGTCGACCCGGAGCCCGAGCGCGTCGGCCTGCACGGCGAGCCGGCCGTGGATGTCGTCCAGCGTGTCGTGCCCGTAAATCTCGGGCTCGCGCGTACCGAGCAGGTTCAGGTTGGGACCCGAGAGGACGAAGACGAGCGGCTGGTCGGACAAGATGCGGGCTTTCGGTTGCGGGCGCGACGGCTCCCCCTATATGGGCTGCTCGGCAAAAGGCAAAGAAGGGCAGCGACGGTGATCGCGATCATTCTCAACGGCGAACAACGCCAGGTGCGCGCGGGCAGCATCGCCGACCTCGTCGCGGCGCTGGGCCTCGACGTGAAGAAGGTCGCGGTCGAACGCAATCGCGAGATCGTACCGCGGTCGACGCTCGCCGACGTTGCGCTCGCCGAGGGCGACGCGCTGGAAATCGTACATTTCGTCGGGGGCGGCTGATGACGGTTACGCGCATCGTACCGAACCGCTACGCCGACGATGCCGGAACCGGCGCCGGGTTCTTCAACGACGTGCT
This sequence comes from Sphingopyxis sp. CR5, assembly GCF_059693785.1. Lineage (NCBI taxonomy): Bacteria > Pseudomonadati > Pseudomonadota > Alphaproteobacteria > Sphingomonadales > Sphingopyxidaceae > Sphingopyxis > Sphingopyxis sp. CR5. Next base: position 170,978 of record NZ_JCATIE010000007.1, read on the forward strand.
CGGGCTGGAGACCGCGATGGCGATGGACTTCATCACCATCTATCGTTCGGCCGCCCAGCCGATGGCGCAGATCAGCATCCTGCGCGACGATCCGTCCGGCCTGCGGCCCGCCTATTCGGTGGGAGTCGACGATGTCGACGCGGTCCACGCGCGCGCGGTCGAGGCGGGGCACGAGATCGTCTATGCGCTGCGCGACGAGCCGTGGGGCGTCCGCCGCTTTTTCGTCCGCGATCCGCTCGGCGAGATCGCGAATGTGGTTCAGAACAAGGATTGATCGTGGACAAGACCGACCAGTGGAGCGTCGCCGGACGCAGTTTTACCTCGCGCCTGATCGTGGGGACCGGAAAGTACAGGGATTTCGAACAGAACGCCGCCGCGGTGGAGGCGTCGGGCGCCGAAATCGTTACCGTCGCGGTGCGCCGCGTCAACGTGTCGGACCCCAACGCGCCGATGCTGACCGATTTCATCGACCCCAAGACGATTACCTACCTGCCCAATACCGCAGGCTGCTTTACCGCCGACGATGCGATCCGCACCCTGCGACTGGCGCGCGAAGCGGGAGGCTGGGATTTGGTGAAGCTGGAGGTACTTGGCGAGGCGAAGACGCTCTATCCCGACATGCGCGAGACACTGACGGCGACCGAGACGCTGGCGAACGAGGGATTCCTGCCGATGGTCTATTGCGTCGACGACCCGATCGCCGCGAAGCAGCTGGAAGATGCCGGCGCGGTCGCGATCATGCCGCTCGGCGCGCCGATAGGGTCGGGGCTGGGCATTCAGAACCGCGTCACGATTCGCCTGATCGTCGAAGGGGCGTCGGTCCCCGTGCTCGTCGACGCGGGCGTCGGTACCGCAAGCGATGCCGCGGTGGCGATGGAGCTGGGCTGCGACGGGGTGCTGATGAACACGGCGATCGCCGAAGCCAAGGATCCGATCCGCATGGCGCGGGCGATGAAGGCGGCGGTCGAGGCGGGGCGCGATGCCTATCTGGCCGGGCGCATGGGGCAGCGGCGCTATGCCGATCCGTCGAGCCCGCTCGCGGGGCTTATTTGATTCCAAACGTTGTGGCCCGCACACTTGTTCCGTCTATTTTTTCATTTTGCGGCAGGCGGTTAGTCGCACTCCGGCGCAACTTTTCGATCAGGGCGGGCGTTGATGGGGCATGAGGCGATGACGCCTCGTGACGAAAAGGAGACTCCCCATGGGTGAACTGAAGGACAAGGCGAAAGGTCTCGCCAACGAAGCCGTCGGCAATGTGAAACAGGCCGCCGGCAAGGCCACCGACAACGAGCGGCTTCGTGCCGAAGGCGAGTTGCAGGAACGCAAGGGCGAAGCGCAGAATCTGAGCGGCAAGGTCAAAGGCGCGCTCGGCGACAAGGTCTGACCCGCCCCGCCCATATCGAAAAAACGGCCTCCCGATCGGGAGGCCGTTTTTTTTTGTCAGGGCGTTTTGCGGACCGCAGGCGGCGTCCAGCGCCCGTCGAGTGCTTCGCGCCGCGGCAGGTACAGGCGCAGGTTCATCGAGAAGGGACCGGCCGGTGCCGGCAGCCAGTTCGATTGGCGTGCATCGCCGGGCGAGTCGTGCTGGATATAGAGATCGAGCGACCCGTCGGGATTGAAGCGCAGCTTGTCCCGGTCGCCGATCGCGAACCGATCGATGGGATTGGCGACGAAAAACTGATCCGCACCGTACATCGAGAGCGACCAGAAAGCATCCGCGGGGGGCAGTTGATCCTTCTCGAAATGCAGCGTGTAGCGCGCGGCGCCTGACAGCGGCTGGCGATCCGAATCGATGGGCGCCATCGGATAGATCGCCTCTTCGGGAGGCAGCGCGCCGAGCCCCGCATAGGCGATGAACGCCCGCTGGAGATAATCATTGCCATAGACGCCGAGCGCGTTGCCGAGCGCGACCCAGCCGTTGGGAGTGAGCCGCACACGCGTCCGGTTGTCGACGATGCGCCGGTAAGCATCGGCCGCGGCGCGCGACAGCCCGCGTTGCACGGCAGGGTCGGCCTGATCGAGATCGAAGCTCTTTCCCGGTGACAGGCCGACCTGTTCCATGCGGAGCAGGATGGCATAGTCCGTGGCGTGGGGCGGGTTGCGCTTCAGCGTTTCGGCGAACAGCGCATAGAAGGCTGCGGGCGACATTTTGGCGACCTGTGCCACGGGCGGGGTCTGCATGTCGACCGCCGGGTCGGGCTGCGGCCTTGCAGCGGCCTGGACGTCCTTCCCCCACAGCGACAACGGGGTTGCGGCATAGCGTGCCTGGAGCCCGTGAACATGACCATAGTCGGGCGCCCCGTTGGTCTGGATGCGACCGATGATCCAGCCGTTCTCGGTCGGGCTGCGAACCATCCGCATCCCGGCCGGAAGCGAACCCCGCCAATGCGGGCCGACCAGCGCGAAGGTGCCGCCCTCGTTGCCCGTGGTGCGGGTGCCCAGCGTCGCGAACACCTCGGTCCACATGTCCATGATCGGCACGACATGATATCGTCCGGCGGTATTCGGCATGGTGACGACAAGCGGTTCTTTACCGACGTCGAACCAGAGCGTCGAATAGAGCGTGTCGGCATTCGGCCGGACGACCTTCCTGAAATCGGCATCGGGATAGGTCCGCATGTGCGCGAAACGATTCATCGGCGCCCGCGGACGCCCCGGCGTTCCGGCATTGGTCAGGACGCGGCGCGAAACCTCCATCAAGACCATCGGATAGGCATAGGTGTAGGCGTCGACGCCGATGGCATAAGCCTCGTCCTCGCTCACCTGCCTCGCCCGCTCCGGGGCTGCCTGTGCCGGTGCCGACACCAGGCCCGCGGCGATGGCCAGAAGGGCCAGAAACTTCGTCATCCTCTATCTCCCCATGTCGTTGCGGGCCGCCATAGCGGGTTCGGCGGCGCCGGTCTGTCACCGATCCGACAATCTCTTGGGCTTTCGGACGGTAACCGCTAGGGTCAGAACCCTGGAGACATTCCCCTGAAAGGGTTGCCAGGGACGACGCGGGAGAACAGGATGCCGGGCGAGCACCGCTGGAGCGCCGAGGACAGGATGGCGGCGTTGCGGCTGTGTCCGCCCTTTTCGGATTGGTCCGAAACCCGCCTCGCCGACCTGGCCGCAATCGCGCGAGCCGAACATTATCGCCGGGGCAGCGAAATCTACGCGCGCGATCCCGAGTGCCGCGAAGTCTTTGTGATCGCAGCGGGGGAAATAGAGATCAGCCGCGCCTCTGCGACGGGGCGGAAATATGTGCTGAGCATCAGTGGCCCCCGCCATGCGCTGGCGCTAGTGCGGTTGTTGGACCGGCCGCCCATCCACTTCACCTATCGCGCCCACGGCGATGCCACGTGGCTCCATCTGCCGGTCGCGCGCTTGATCGCGATTCTCGACGCCGATCCTTCATTGTGGCGCAGCATCGCGCTGCTGATGTGCGCGCGCCAGGGCGACAGCCTGCGCCTGCTCAACGACCAGCAACTCGGGTCGCTCGAACAGCGGATGGCGGCCGTCATCCTGGACCTCGCGCGCATTCACGGCATCGAGGGTGCCGGAGGCATCGAAGTGGGGTTGCGCCTGCCGCAGGAGCAACTGGGCGCGATGCTCGGCATCACGCGCCAGAGCGTCAACAAGCTGCTGCGCGGGTTCGAGGATGCTGGACTGGTCGCGACCGATTACAACCGGTTGACGATCCGCGACCATTCGGCACTCGACCGGATCGCGGCGCCGCGCGACTGAGCCGGCCCGCAAGCGGCCGGTCAGCGGCCGCCCGAAGCCACCAGATCGACGTCGGTCATGCCGCCATCGCGACGGGCAAAGACGACATAGGCGAAATCGCCGTTGGTGCCGCCGAGGACATGCTCGTCGCCGCGGACGCGATGATCGGTGGTATATCCGGCGCGGATCGCGAGGGTGTTGTAATAGTCAAGCACGCCTTGCAGCGACGCCGCGGTCTGGAAATTGACGACACGCAGATTGCACTTGCCGCCCTTGACGCCCGCGGCTTCGCGCACCGTCGCGCGCGGATAGACGCGAAAGGCGGCGGGAAGGCGGTCGGCCCAGGCGCGGTCATAGGTCAGCTTGGCGTCGCACGTACCCTTGGACTGCTCCTCCGCGAGCGCTCCGATCGTCTTGGGCTGGTTCGCGGAGCAGTCGCCATTGCAGGCTGCCTCCTCGAACGGCTGGGCCTTCGGCGCCTTCACCAGCTTGCCGGCCTTCATGGCTGCGGCGGCTTCAGCAGCGGCGGCGGCACGACCGGCCGGGACTGCCGGAACGCCTCCATCGACCGGACGGTTGCCCGGACCCGCGGCGTTGCGGTTCGCCTGGCCCGCAAGTTTCGGGTCGACCATGATCTTGTCTTCGAGCGCGCCCTTGATCGCGGGATCGGCATCGACCAGCCCGTCGTCGAGCGGCGACAGTTCGGCCTTGTCGGGATTATCCCGGCAGCCGGACAGCCCCGCCGTCGCCATAAGCAAACCGGCAACCAGCCATTTTCCGCGCACCATCATTGCTAACACTCCCTTAATCTCTTCGCCCGGACTTGCCGGATGTTGGTTAAGAAGATGTGAGCAAAAATCCTTAACCGGTAAGACTTTATTAGGCCAAACCTGTCTCGCAAGGGGACGGAATTGCCCTTTGCCGCGATATCGCGCGGACCGAGCGACCTAGCCGAACGCCGTTTCCGACCCTTCGCCGGGCGCGCAGCGTATCAGTCGCGAGGTTTCGACCGCCGCCTGGCGGTGCACGACCGCCTGACGATAGACGGGATCGGTGACCATCTCCATGAACGCGCCGCTGCCAGGATATTCGGCGATGAACACCGCATCCCAGCGTTCGTTCGCCGGGCCGATGACCATCGCCTCCATCGTTCCGCGCCAGACAATTCGGCCGCCAACCCGGCGAAATACCGCGCCGCTGTCCCTGCCATAGTTCGCATAGGCCTCGGCGCCGCTCAAACCCGCTGCCGCGAGCGCATGGCCGGCCGGATAATCGGCCTTCTCGCGGAACCGCACGAGGTTGAGCATGTGAATTACCGTGTCGCGCGGAAGGGCCTTGAAGGCGTCGAACTGCGCGCGGTCGGGATCGACATGATGGTCGGTCATGGCTGGAACTCCTTGCGATTTTGACGCCATGCGTCGGCGCTCTGAACCCAGGCGTCGATCGGAGCATCCTGAAAGGGAGCGGGGAGGCGGGTCGGGCCGGCGTTCGCGGCCCCCAGGCGTTTCGCGAGCGCCTGCGAACGTATATTGGCCGGATCGATGCAGTGCATCAACCGCGGCCATTTCAGGAATTCGACGGCGAAATCGCACGCTGCGACCGCGCCCTCGAACGCATAGCCCTTGCCGGCGAATTTCGCGCGGACGCCATAGCCTACCTCTGGCCCGGGCCAGTCGGCGGGTTCCCACGGGCCCAGGCGTCCGACCCATTCACCGGTCGCGCGCTCGACCACCGAGAACATCGAAAAGCCGCGGATATGCCACGCGCCCGCCAGCGTACACCACTGGCGCCAGGCCTGCGACCGTTCGCACGGACCGCCAAGATATTTCATCGTTTCGGCTTCGGCGCACATTTCGGCGAACGCGTCGAAATCTTCCGCGGCAGGGGGACGCAGGATGAGGCGCTCGGTGACGAGCAGGGGGCCGTTGAGCATCGCTGGTCCTTCACGCGCGGACTTGGCCGGTATCGACCACGGGCGATGCTTCTGGGGCAAGCGGAAGCCGAGGGCAAGTCCGCGCAAAAAGTCGAGGGCGCCGACCGCATGGCCGACGCCCTCTCCATCACGGGGTACGGGCGGAGGGGTCTCGGGCCCGCACCCGTAACGGTACTCGGTTAGCGGCAGCGATATTTGTCGCGATCGATCTCGCGGCCGAGCAGGGCGCCAGCGCCGGCGCCGATCACAGTGCCGAGCAGCTTGTCGCCATTGCCCGCGATTTCATGCCCGGCGAGGCCGCCAACCGCACCGCCGATCAGAAGGCCGGTCGTGCCATTGTCCTTCTTGCAGCGATAGCGTCCGTCGTCGCCGCGCCAGATGCGCGTATCGCGGTTGATGCGCTGATCGCGCGAGCTGTAATGCCGACGGTCGTGCTTCTTGCGATAATAGCCGTTCGCCTGTTCCGCTTTGTACAGCGTATCGTGGCTCGCCGCAGGGGCCGCGGTGGGCAGGCCCGCCTGGGCAGGGGCCGTGGCCGCGATGCCGACGGCGGTGATGGCACCCATCAGGCCTTTGGTGATCTTACGCATGACAAATCCTTTCCTGGTTCGGGCGCCCCGTCGCCATTTTTGCGGCAATGGGCGCTTCGATGGTGGGAACGAGCCGCGCGCGGATTGCGTTGCATGAACGCCGGGCAACAAGATGAAGCGAGCGATATCATCGACGGACCGAAATGGCCTTGCGGGCCTTGCGGCAGCGTGCGAAAGTGCTCCGATGCTGAACATCGTGTCGATTTTCATCGGGCTTATCGCCCTGATCCTGGCCATTCCGGCATTCATCCCGTTGCTGGGGTGGGCGAACTGGCTCGTCATCCCGATCGCGGTTGTCGGGCTCGCGCTGGGTGCGATGTCGAGCAGCAACGCCGGGCGAAACCTCAACATCGTCGTGATCGCCGTCGGCGTCATTCGCCTGATGCTCGGTGGCGGATTCTTCTGACGCCCGCGGGGCGCGCCGGCTTGCGGACAGATGAACCGCGCGGCGATTTTGCGACATTTTGCGACAATTTTTCGCCCGGACGGCACGCCGCTGGGACAAACGGCGTCTAGACCCTTCTCATCGGGATCTGGCTCTCCCTTTGCAGGGCATCCCCAGACAAGGAGTTCGTGACGTGAAAAAGAAGTTTGCACTTATGACCCTGGGCGCTGCGTTGATCGCCGCGCCGGTGTTCGCCGCCCCGGGCGGCAAGATGGGCGACGCCGACGGCAATGGCGTGCTGACCCGCGCCGAGGTCCAGGCGCATGCGACCGAGATGTTCGCCAAGATGGATGCCAACGGCGACGGCAAGATCGATGCGGCCGACCGCGAGGCAAAGCGCAGCGAGATGCGCGGCAAGATGTTCGCCTCGCTCGATGCGAACAAGGACGGCAGCATCAGCAAGGCTGAATGGGATCAGCATGCGGCCGATCGCGAGGCCAGGCGCGGCGAGTGGAAGGGCAAGCGCATGGCCGACGGCGAGGCTCGCGACGGCAAGCGCGGAATGCGCGGCCATCATGGCAAGCGCGGCGGGCATCACGGGATGCGCGGCGGTCATGGCATGATGATGAAGGCCGACACCAACGGCGACAAGGCGATCAGCCAGGCCGAATTCCAGACCGCTGCGCTGGCGCGCTTCGATCGTGCGGACGCGAACAAGGACGGTCAGGTGACGGCCGCGGAACGCAAGGCCGCGCGCGAAGCGATGCGCGCCGAGTGGAAGGCGAAGCGCCCCGCCGCGACCACGCCGAGCGGCAACTGATCGGCAGGGCGCGGCGGCGAGGGCGGGCACTCCCCCTCCTCCCTGGCATTGCCTTTGCCGCCGTGCCCTGTCAGCACGGTATCGCCCATCGGTCCCTGGCCGGTGGGCGAACCTCTATCCAGGCCATGTGATCGACGATGACCGAAAGCGACGTCCCCCGCATCCTCCTGATCGACGATGAACCGTCGATCCGCGAGCCTCTGTCCGAATATCTCGAGAGCCAGGGGTTCGCGGTAAGCGACGCGGCGAGCGCCGCCGAAGCGCGCTCGCTGCTCCGCGCAAAGAGTATCGACCTGGTGGTCAGCGACATCATGATGCCGGGCGAAGACGGGCTATCGCTGACGCGTCACCTGCGCGAGACGAGCAATATCCCCGTGATTCTGCTCACCGCCCGCGCCGAGGATACGGAGCGGATCATCGGGTTGGAGATCGGCGCCGACGATTATGTCGTCAAACCGTTCAACCCCCGCGAACTCGTCGCGCGTATCCGCACCGTATTGCGACGGACGCAGGCGAACGGTCGCGCTGTCGATCCGGGCGGGACGAGCTATGCCTTCGGCCCGTGGGTGCTGCGCGAAGTCGAGCGCGTTCTTGTCGGCGAAGACGGCGAAGAGGTCGCCCTGTCGTCCGGCGAATATCACCTGCTTCACGCACTGGTGCGTCATCCGCGCCAGGTGATGAGCCGCGACCGCCTGCTCGACATGGTGCGCGGGCGCGAGGCCGACATCTTCGACCGTGCGATCGACAATCTGGTCAGCCGCCTTCGCAAGAAGATCGAGGAAGATCCCGCGCGTCCGCATTATGTGAAAACCGTGTGGGGCGGCGGCTACACGCTCGCGTGCGAGGTCAAAAGGCTGGGGCCGGCGTCATGACGCTGCGCCTGTGGCCGCGCAGCCTGGTCGGGCAGTTGGTCTTTGCGCTGGCGGCGACGCTGTTCGTCGCGCAGGCGATCAATTTTTCGCTGCTCGTGCGCGGACAGAATCAGCAGATACTGGCGCATGGAGGCGGCATGGCGGTCGCGCGGATCGTCGATGCGGTCGAGCGCGGCGACGACAGACGGGCTGGACGTGCCGACGACGACCATGACCGTCACGGGTTGCGCGACCGGGTGCAAAAGCTGCGCATTTCGGATACGCCGCCGACGTTGCCGCGCCGCGCGGTGCCGCGCGAAGATCTGGCCGACTATGTCGCCGGGCTGATGTCGGAGGCCGAGGTGCATGCCGATTCGATCGAGGCATGGGCGCTCCCCTCGCGCGCGCGTCTTCAGCGATCGAGCTTCCCCGGTGAAACCGTCGTCGTCGTCGCCAAGGTCGACGGGCGCTATTATGCGGTGCGCAGCCGCTTGCCCTCGGGCGGCAACCGCCTGCCGCGATTCCTGATCTGGCAGACGCTGACGCTGTACTTGCTGCTGCTCGTCCCGATCCTGTTCATCGCGTGGCGCGCGGCCCGGCCGCTGCGCGATCTGACGCGTGCGACACGCGCAAACCCGGCTGTGCGCGACGCGACGCCGCTGGCCGAGCGCGGGCCGTCGGACGTCCGCGACCTGATCGCCGCCTTCAACGCCTATCGTTCGCGCATAGCCGCGATGCTGACCGACAAGGACCGGATGCTTGGCGCGGTCGGCCATGACCTGAGGACCCCGCTCGCGAGCCTGCGCGTCCGCGTCGAGCAGATCGAAGACGACCGGTTGCGCGACAAGATGATTGCCTCGATCGAGGAAATGACGGCGATGCTGACCGACATCCTGGCGCTGGCGCGCGCTGGGGCGGGGACCGAGGTGTCGGAGCCCGTCGCGCTGCGGGCGCTTCTGGGCGATCTGGTGGCCGATTATCGCGAGCAGGCCAAGGACGTTTCGGTCGGTAACGTGGACGATGCGGTCGTTATGGCCCGGCCGATGCTGTTGCGGCGCGCCCTGCGCAATCTGATCGACAATGCGATCGCCTATGGAGTGCGTGCGCGCCTGTCGGTGGCGCGCGATGCGGAAAGCGTGCGGATCGTCGTCTCCGACGATGGGCCCGGCCTTGGCGAAGCGCAGATCGCGGCACTGATGGAGCCCTTTGCGCGCGGCGAGGAGTCGCGCAATCGCGCAACCGGCGGCGCCGGGCTCGGCCTGTCTATCGCGCGCGAGATCGCCGAAAGCGAAGGTGGCACGCTGACATTGGCTAACCGACCCGGCGGCGGGCTCGACGCGGTCGTTGCGTTGCCGCTTCAGGCGTAGATCGCGATGCCCTGACTGCCGCTCATTACCGGCTCGCCGGCGCGGTTCCAGATCATCATGTCCTGCACCGAAAAGCCGCCGCGGGCATAGCCGGTCTTCGCCGACAGAAGCCACCAGCCGTCGTCGGTCCGCGGCACGCCGGTCAGCATGTTCACCGTCCAGTTCATCGAACTGATCGGCCCGAATTCGGTGAACAGCGCCATCGCGGCCGGCGGCAACGCGTCGCCCATGGCGAGCAGCGCGACCATGGGGTGACAGGCGGGCTCCTCCACGAACCGTACCCAGGTCAGATATTCGCCGGTTTCCCCCTTCCAGTCGAAGCGTGGTCCACTCGTCGGGCGCATGTCGAAATGCCGCGTGAAGCTGGGGCGTACCTTGTGTTCGGGGACCGGCCTTAACGTATCGGGCGCGGGGACCTCGGGCATCGCCAGCCGATTGTGATCGAGATGGCTGGCCCGATCGCCTGAAAAGGCGAAGGTCGCTGCGGTGCCGAAGCCCATGTCGCTCGACACGCCCGCATCGACGAACAGGCTGGATTTCGACTGGCGGAGCACGCGCGTCGCGACGCGGCAGTCGCCGCCGACGGGGCCGACGAAACTGATCTGGGCGTAACGCAGCGGCGTTTCGGTCGGGTGCAATGCCATCGTCGCGGCCAGGGCGACCGCCGAACTGATGCCGCCATAAGCGGTGCGGCCCTGCATCCAGCCGTCGTCGACATGCGCGGTGGCGGCATCGCCATCGACGCGCAGCGTGGCGAGGAGAGTGTCGAGGGCGGAGGGGGCTTCGGTCATGGACAGGTCTTCCTTGACGGCTGTTTTCTCAACGCCGTTCGGCGCGAGCGTGTCGAAGCGGAGGGCGGGGCTTCGACTTGCTCGGCACGAGCGGAGAAGGCTGGGCGGTCAGTCTTCGACCTGGAAAGCGATGCCAGCGTTCGCCGTCAGCCGGTCGATCAGCGCCTGCCCGAGCAATGCGCCCGGAGTCCACACGCCGCCCCGGCTTTCCCCTTCGGTTTCCAGCAGAGTCATGCCGGTTTCAGCCAGCATCCGGGACGTCGAGCCATAGCCGGGGTCGCGGTCGCCCTTCACCGATGCGCGGATCATCGTCCCGTTGGGATATTCGCCGATGAAGAGGATGTCGTAGAAGCCGCTCTCTCGCTCTTCCTTGCTTGGTCCTTCACCGGGTTTCAGTTTCGATTCGCCGAACGGATTGGCCTTGGCCATCGCTTCGGCCATTGCCTTTCCGGCGTTGCCGATCGTGGTCATCACCATTTCGTCATAGACGAGGTCGGCGCCCCAAGCATGTCCGAGCAGGAAGTTGCTACGGTGGACATTCTTCGTATTGATCGGGGCCATGACGAAAGGCGCGGTCCAAGTCTCGGTCGCGGGATCATATTCCGGCACCAGCCCCGTCGGCTGGTGCGGCCCTTCGAAGCCGGGGGTCAGCGCGAAGGACGATTTGAGCAGGAGCGCGAGCGACGGCTTCCGGGCGACCGCTTTTAGCGTTTCGGTCAGGCTGGCGACCGTGCCGCCCGAAGCACCGCCCTGCATCTTGCGCACGCGGCCCTTGACGCGAGGGGCGGGCTTGCCGTGCCGTTTGACCGCTTCGGCCTGCAGGAACAATACACCCAGGTCGAAGGGGATCGAATCGAAGCCGCAGGAAAATGTGATGCGCGCACCCGATGCCTTTGCCTGGTCCTCGTGCGCGTCGATCATCTCGCGCATCCATCCGGGCTCGCCGCACAGGTCGGCATAGGCGGTTCCCGCCTTGGCACAGGCATCGACGAGATCGCTCCCGTAAAGCTGATAGGGGCCGACCGTGGTCAGCACCACCCGTGTGCGGTGCGCCATCATGTCGAGGCTTTCGGGCTCGCTCGCGTCGGCGACAACCAGCGGCGTGTCGGCCGGCGCTCCGATCAGGTCGCGCACTTCGGCCAGCTTGTCGAGGCTGCGGCCCGCCATCGCCCATGTCGGTGCGTCCTTGCGGCCGGCGTAGTGATGCGCGAGATATTCGGCGACGAGACGACCGGTAAAGCCGGTCGCGCCATAGACGATGATATCGAACTCGCGGGCCTTGGCCATCGCGTCCCTCCCATTTACGTAAACGTCAACTGGAGGCTAGCGCAGGCGGCATGGCTTGCCAAGCGGGTTGCGGCCTAGAACTTCCAGAACGGCTTGCGCGCCGGCGCGACCTCGACGGTTTCGACCGTCCGGCCCTCGGCGCGCGCCGCGCGGACTTCGGCATCGCGCGCGCGCAGTTCGGCGTCGTGGGTCGCGAGTTCGTCGCGGCGACGCTGGCGCAGCGCGTCATAGCTCCAGCGCGTATTGCCGTAGCCGAAGAGGCAGAGGAGACCGCCGGCGATCGCCAGATTCTTCATCGCCATCATCGCCTGCAGGGGGTCGGTGAAGTCGCGGTGGAAGAACAGGATCGTCAGGAGGACGAAGCCGGCGAGCAGGATCGACCACAGCCGCGTTGCGACGCCGAAGACCAGGCAGATACCGGCAATCAGCTCGAACAGGCCGGTGGGGATCGCCAGCCCGGGGGGCAACCCTGCGCCGGCGATCATCGCGCCGGTGTCGTTGACGTGGATCAGCTTGTTGATACCCGACACCAGAAAGATGACGGCGATGAACACGCGTCCGATGAAGACGGCAATCATGGACATGGGATGGTCCTCCACTTTGGTGCGCCCCGTCCGCCCTTGCAGTCAGGACGCCGGACGCGCGCAGAGGTTCCGCGGATCAGAGGCGGGGCAGGGTTACGCCCTTTTGACCCATATATTTGCCGGAACGGTCAGCGTAGCTCGTTTCGCAGGGCTCATTGCCCTGAAGGAAAAGAAACTGGCACGCGCCTTCATTGGCATAGATTTTGGCGGGCAGCGGCGTCGTGTTCGAAAATTCGAGCGTCACATGGCCCTCCCAGCCGGGTTCGAGCGGGGTCACGTTCACAATGATGCCGCAGCGGGCATAGGTCGATTTGCCCAGGCAGATGACGAGCACGTCGCGGGGAATGCGGAAATATTCGACCGTGCGGGCGAGCGCAAAGCTGTTGGGCGGAATGATGCACACGTCGGTTTCGCGGTCGACGAAGCTGTTGGATGCGAAATCCTTGGGATCGACGACCGCACTGTCGACATTGGTGAATATCTTGAATTCGGGCGCTACGCGGGCGTCATAGCCATACGAGGACAGGCCGTAGCTGATGCACCCGTCGCGGCGCTGCGCCTCCACGAACGGTTCGATCATGCCCTGCGTCCGGGCGGCTTCGCGAATCCAGCGGTCGGAAAGAATGGCCATGGCTTCTCTTGTCGGCCCGATGCCCTTTGCGCAAGCGATCAGTCGGGGATCATCCCCAGATCCTTTGGCCCGAAAGCGGCCGGCAACAGTTCGCTGAGCCGGTAACTTTTCACCGCCTTTCCGTCCCCAGAGGCGCAATGGACCCACAGGTCGGCCCGCGACCGTTCGGCGGCCTCGTTCAATATCTGGCGGCACCGCCCGCACGGATTGACCGGCTCGCTGCCAGTCAACGCCTCTCCGTCGGGTCGCCCCCCGACGATCGCGACCGCGGCAAGTTCGCCGATCCAGCCCTCGTTCGCGATCTTCGCCACCGCCACGGTCTCGGCGCATAGTGTCAGGCCATAGCTTGCATTCTCGACATTGGCGCCGGTCACGATATCGCCATTCTTGAGCAGCAGCGCCGCGCCGACATGAAAGCCCGAATAGGGGGCATAGGCGCGGCTGGCGGCGTCGCGCGCCGCATCGATTAGCGCATCGCGTTCCTCATTGCTGTTCATCGCTCATTCCTTCGGGGCGGACCACGTTCCAGCCGACCGTACCGTCGGCGCCGGCCAGCCGCACATAATTATTCGCCTGCCACATCGCCCAGGGATGCGCGCCATAATCGGGAGGGAAGAAGTCGCGGCGCAGCCAGGTGGTGCGTGCGATCCCGCTCGTCACCCGGTAGTCGGCCTCGAAATTCGGCCCCGGGGCGATCAGGCTGCGCTTGCCCATGTGGGCCTCGATCTGCGCCAGGAACGTCGCGAGTTCGCTAAGCAGCAACGCGCGCGTCGGGCGGTCGGCGCAGCTGTCGTCATAGTCGAGCCAGACGACCGCCGGCAGCGCGTCGGCACGGCGCGGCACGTGACGGATGAAGTTGGCGGCCTGGTCGGTCGCGAGCCGGCACAGGCTATAGCGATGGATCGGTCCGGTGCGGATGCCCGCCTCGCGCGCGGCCGCCATGTTGCGGGCATAATTGGCATCGACGCCCGAATCGCCGTCGGTCGCGAAAATATATCCGAAATCGGCGCCGGCGGCTTTGATCGACCCCCAATGGACGACGCCATTGCCCGCGTCGATCGTCACCCCTTGCAACGGATATCTGTCGCGCGGCGGTGTCCACCGTGCGGCCCACCACAGCGCGACGCCGGCGGCAAGCAAAAGGAGCGCGGCGAGCGCGGCGATCCGGCGCATCCAGCGCCCGAGAGCCGCCCCCCATTCGCTCGTGCCGCGCTTCGAAAATGTCACCCCCATCGCCATGGTCAGCTCTTGATATGGAGGACGCAGATCAGCGTGAACAGGCGCCGCGCGGTGTCGAAATCGACCGCGATCTTGCCGTCGAGACGATCCATGAGCATCTCAGCCGCCTCGTTGTGCAGCGCGCGCCGGGCCATGTCGACGGTTTCGATCTGCTGCGCCGTGGACGTGCGGATCGCCTGGTAATAGCTGTCGCAGATGGCGAAATAGTCGCGGATGGGCCGCCGGAAGCGACCGAGGCCCAGGATGACGCCTTCCAGGGGCGAACCGTCCTCGCGTGCAATCTCGAAGATCAGCCGTCCGTCCTCGACGCGCAGTTTCAGCCGGTATGGACCGGCGTAGCCGTCGGCATGGCCGCGCTGCGGCACGAACTTGTTGTCCTCCAATATGTCGAAGATGGCGACACGCCGCTCCTGCTCGACATCAGGGTTGCGCCAGACGATCGAGCTTTCGTCGAGGTCGATCGAAATGATGCGCTGTTTCGAGGGATCGGCTTCGACCATGGTCCCGGCTTCTACCGGGCACGCCGCGAAGGGCAAGGGGGCGCGTTATCCCCGGACCTATCCACAGTCGTGCCCCGGGTCGCGCGAACGCGGTTGCGCCGCCGCCGCGCTCGGCGCATGATGCGCAGCCATGTCTGAAATCGCTCGCCTGCCCACCCCGGCCAACGCCGGGGACGAACGCCAATTGCCACGCAATATCGAGGCCGAGGCCGCCTTTCTGGGCGCGATTCTTATCGATAACCGAGTCGTCGAGGACCTTCCCGTACAGCTGCACGCGGCGCATTTCTTTGAACCGCTGCATGGGCGCATTTTTGCGCAGACGATGGCGCTGATTGAACGCAACAGCATCGCGACGCCGGTGACGCTCAAACCCTATTTCGAGGCCGACGAGGCGATGAAGGCCGTGGGCGGCGTCGGCTATCTCGCCCAGCTCACGGGCAGCGGCGCGGGCTTGATCGGTGCGCGCGATTTCGCCCGGCAGATTTACGATCTCGCGTTGCTGAGGGAACTGGTCGACGTCGGCCGTACGATGGTCGATGGTGCGCTCGACACCAGCGAAAGCGTCGACCCCCAGGCGCAGATCGAGGAAGCCGAAACCGCGCTCTATCGCGTGGCGGGGGGCGAGGCCGAGATGGGGTCGGTCAAGAGCTTCAACACCGCGAGCCTGACCGCGCTGCAAGCCGCCGAACGCGCGCTCAATTCGGGCGGCCACCTGTCGGGGATCACCACGGGCATCGGCAGCATGAACGCGAAGATCGGCGGCATGCACAATTCCGACCTGATGATCCTCGCGGGCCGTCCGGGCATGGGCAAGACCTCGCTGGCAACCAACATCGCCTATAATGCCGCCGAACGCTTTCGCCGCGATGAGGAAGACGGGATTCCGCCCGAAAAGAATATGGGCGCGAAAGTCGCCTTCTTCAGCCTTGAAATGTCCGCCGATCAGCTCGCGACGCGCGTGCTCGCCGAGCAGTCGGGCGTGTCGGGCGAGGCGCTGCGCATGGGCAAGATCAGCAAGGAACAGTTCCAGCAGCTGTCCCGGGCGGCGCAACAGCTCCAGACGTTGCCGCTGTTCATCGACGACACGCCGGGCCTGACGATCGCCAGCCTGCGCACCCGCGCGCGCCGGCTCCAGCGCCGACACGGCATCGGTTTCATCATCGTCGACTATCTCCAGCTGCTTCAGGGTTCGTCGCGGAGCGGCGATAACCGCGTGCAGGAAATCTCCGAAATCTCACGCGGTCTGAAGACCTTGGCGAAGGAACTTAATGTGCCGGTGATGGCGCTGTCGCAGCTCAGCCGCCAGGTCGAAAGCCGCGAGGACAAGCGCCCGCAGCTCTCCGACCTGCGCGAATCGGGCTCGATCGAGCAGGACGCCGACATGGTGCTGTTCGTGTTCCGCGAGGATTATTACGTCGCGGCGCGCGAGCCCAAGCGGCCGATCGAGGGCGACGACGTCAAGATCCACGCCGCGCACGAGGAATGGGCGGCTGAAATGGAGCGCGTCTTCGGCCTGGCCGAAGTCATCGTCGCGAAATCGCGCCACGGTTCGACCGGAAAAATCCGCCTGCACTTCGAGGCCAAGACGACAAAGTTCAGCGATCTGGCCGATGAGAGCCAGGCCTATGCGGATTATGAGTAGCCGAAGTTCAGGATGACAGCATCCTAGAACGCCGGATCGTTCGCCGGATCGTCGCTCAATGGCGTCACCGCTTCGTGGATGCCGCATTCGGTCTTGTCCCAGCCGCGCCAGCGGCCCGCGCGCGGGTCCTCGCCGGGCTTGACCTTCGACGTGCACGGCGAACAGCCGATTGACGGATAGCCTTCGGCCTCGAGCGGGTGACGCGGCAGATCATGCTCTTCGAAATAGGCGTCGAGCATCTCGCGCGTCCAGTTGGCGAGCGGGTTGAATTTCAGGCGACCGGTGTTGCCGTCGAGCTCGAAGCGCGGCAGGCCCTGCCGGGTCGACGACTGGAAGCCCTTGCGGCCGGTGATCGACGTGTCGAAGTCGGCAAGCGCCTTTTCGAGCGGTTTGACCTTGCGGATTTCACAGCAGCCGTCGGGGTCGTAGGACCAGCGCAACCCGGTCTCGTCCTTCCTGGCGAGTTCGTCCGCATCGGGGGTCAGATTGACGAGGTTGAGGCCGAGCCGCGCGGCGAGTTCGTCGCGATAGGCGATCGTTTCGGGAAAATGCTTGCCCGTGTCGAGGAACAGCACCGGGATGCCGGGGGCCGCCTGCGTCACGAGGTGGAGCAGGACCGCGCTTTCGGTTCCGAAGCTCGACACGATCGCGCTCTCGCCGATCAACCCCGCGCCGAGCACACTCGCGACCGCTTCGGCGGCGTCCTGGCCGCGGAACAAATTGTTCAGGCGGATGACATCGGCCTGCGTGAAGCGCGGCGCGACGTCGATCCGGTCGCGGGTCCGGTCTTCTGCGCCCTTTTCTTGCCGTTCGCCCTGAGGAGCCGTTGAGCTTGTTGAAACGGCGTCTCGAAGGGCCTCGCCCGGTGCTTCGAGACGGGCCTTCGACGGGCTCAGTCCCTCCTCGGCACGAACGGATTTCCCGAAGTCAGCCATGCCTCAGCTTCCAGATCGGCACCGCACCATCGGCGGCGTCCTGATAGACATGGCTATAGCGGCTGAGCGCCGCGTCGACATCGGCGCGGTTCAGCGGCGCTTGCGGGGCGAAGCTGTCGAAGCCGCAGCGGCGCATGAAGAAGATGAGGTCGACGAGCACGTCCCCCTCGGCGCGGATTTCGCCGTCATAGCCCGCCTCGCGCAGTACGCGCGCGGTCGAAAAGCCGCGGCCGTCGCGAAAGCGCGGAAAGCCGACCTCGACCAACTTGACGCGGTCCAGGTGCGGGAGCAGACGGCGCGGATCGTCGCCTGCTTCGATGCGCACGGCGCTCGCGCTCGCCTGTTCGACGAAAGCATCGAGCGTCACCGCAGGCTCCTCGACCGGGTCGTCGTTACGGAAACGCAGGGCTGCCTCAGCCATAAATAGCCTCCTTGAAGGGGTCCATGCCGACGCGGCGATAGGTATCGAGGAAGCGTTCGCCGTCGGTGCGCAGTTCGCGATAGCGTTCGATCGTCCGCTCGACGGCGTCGACGATGCCTTCCTCGTCGAATCCGGGACCTGTGATCTTCGCCTGCGACGTGTCTTCGGCGCCCGAGCCGCCGAGCAGCAACTGGTAGTTTTCGGTTCCCTTGCGGTCGACGCCGAGGATGCCGATCTGGCCCGCGTGGTGGTGGCCGCAGGCATTGATGCAGCCCGAAATCTTGATCTTCAACTCGCCGATATCGCGCTGGCGCGTCGCATCGGCAAAGCGCTCGGCGATCTTCTGGGCGATCGGGATCGAGCGTGCGTTGGCGAGGCTGCAATAGTCGAGGCCGGGGCAGGCGATGATGTCGGTGACGAGGTCGAGGTTCGCATCGGCGAGGCCCGCGGCATCGAGTGCCTGCCAAAGAGCATAGAGATCGGCCTTGCGGACGTGCGGCAGCACGAGATTCTGCGCGTGCGTCGCGCGAATTTCGTCGAAGCTGTAGCGTTCGGCAAGGTCGGCGACGATGTCCATCTGCTCGGCCGAAATGTCGCCGGGAATACCGCCCACGGGTTTCAGGCTGATGTTCGCGATCGCATAGCCCGGCGCCTTGTGCGCGATCACTTGGCGATCGACCCACAGCGCGAAGTCGGGGTCGGAAAGGTCGACGTCGTCGGACAGGCCGCTTTCGAACGGCGGCGGGGCGAAATAGGCGGCGATGCGGTCATATTCGACCTGCGGGAAGTCGGTTTCGAGCGTCAGAAAATGCGCGAACTGCTCCTCGACCTGGCGGCGGAATTCCTCTTCGCCAAGGTCGTGGACGAGGATCTTCATCCGCTGCTTGTGGATGTTGTCGCGGCGCGCGTGCATGTTCCACACGCGCAGGATCGCCTGCAAATAGGAGAAAATCTGGATCGAGGGCAGGAAATCGCGGATACGGTATGCGATGAAAGGGGTGCGTCCCATGCCGCCGCCGGCATAGACTTCGAAGCCTTCTTCTCCCGCCTCGTTGCGGACGATCCGCAGCGCACAGTCGTGCCAGCGCAGCGCCGTGCGATCTTCCTTTGAGGAAATCACCGCGATCTTGAATTTGCGCGGCAGATAGCTGAATTCGGGGTGGAAAGTCGTCGCCTGACGTAAAAGCTCCGCCCACGGGCGCGGGTCGCAGATTTCGTCGGCAGCGGCGCCGGCATATTGGTCGGCGGAGATGTTGCGAATGCTCTCGCCGCTCGTCTGGATCGCGTGCATCTCGACCGTCGCCAGTTCGGCGAGCAGGTCGGGCGCCTGTTCGAGCTTGATCCAGTTGTACTGGATATTCTGGCGCGTCGTGAAATGGCCGTAGCCGCGGTCGTATCTGCGCGCGATATCGGCGAGCTTGCGCATCTGTCGCGAATTGAAAGTGCCATAGGGGATGGCAACGCGCAGCATATAGGCGTGCAGCTGAAGATAGAGGCCGTTTTTCAGCCGCAGCGGCTTGAACTGATCCTCGGTCAGCTCGCCGGCGATGCGGCGGCGGGTCTGGTCGCGGAAATCCTCGACCCGGGCGTCGACCATCGCCTGGTCGTAGCGGTCATATTCGTACATGTCAGATCACCCAGTCGCCGGCCGCGGGATCGGCGGGTTTCAGTGTCAGGTCGGGGCGCACGGTCGGGCCGAGGGCCCGGATGCGGTCCTTGATATGGGCGGGCCGCGGTCCTTCGGGGGTTGCCTCGCCGCCGATGATGTAGGGCGAGTTGACCCGGCGCGCGCCTTCTTCGGTCTGCAGGATCGCTTCGCCCTGTTCGCCGACGTCGGCGGCATCCTCGACGTGGAGCGACCAGTCGCGCCCCGTCCACCAGATCACGGCGCCGCTCTTCAGGTCGTTGCCGGTCAGAAGTCGCATGAAAAATCCCTTATCGAAGAGGCGAGGCCGGGCGCGCCCAGGCAATCGAGCGCGTCGGCGCGCGCCGCGACCCGGCCGACGATGATAAGCGCGGGGCTTGCAACCCTTTCCCGCGCAACGAGGTCGCCGAGATCGGTCAGCAGCGTCCGCAGGACGCGCGCATCGGCGCTCGTCCCACGCTCGACTACCGCGACCGGCAGGTCGGGCGAAACGCCATCGGCGATCAGCTTGTCGGCAATCGCGGGCGCGGTCGCGAGTCCCATGTAGATCACCAGCGTCCGACCGCGGCCGGCAAGCCCCGACCAGTCCTGGTCGCTCAAATCCTTGCATTGGCCCGCGACGAAACTGACCGCGCTCGCATCTTCGCGGTGCGTCAGCGGCAGGCCGGCCTGCGCCGCGCAGCCGGCGGCGGCGGTGATGCCGGGCACGACGTCGCACGCCACACCGGCCTCGCGCGCCGCATCGAGTTCTTCACCGCCGCGTCCGAAGATGAACGGATCGCCGCCCTTGAGCCGCACCACCTGCTTGCCGGCACGCACTTCGCGCACCAGCAACTCGTTAATCAATTCCTGCTTCATCGTGTGGCGGCTGCGCTGCTTGGCGACGCTGATCCGTTCGACGTGCGCCGGTATCAGCGCAAGAACGCCTTCGCCGACGAGCCCGTCATGGACGACGATGTCGGCGCTTTCGAGCAGGCGCGCGGCGCGCAGGGTCAACAGGTCGGGATCGCCGGGGCCGGCGCCGACCAGCCACAGCTTGCCCGCGGGCGGGAGGGGGGCGGGGGCCTTTGTCATGCCGGCGAAGATGGTTCGACGGCCGCCGAATCGCAAAGCAGCCTTTTTTGCCCCCGGTGAAGCTAAATTTGGGGGGACAGGCGAACGATCCATATCCTCTCGCCATTGCGAGCGGAGCAGAGCGATTCAGGGCGACTTCGCTAGAGAAACCCCTTGCGTACCAGCTTGGGCGCTTCGCTGCCGTCATCGCGCAGTCCGACGCCGATCGAGGCGCGCAGCGAGTCGCTTTCGGAACTGGCGACCGGATAGGCGCAATAGTCCGCGGCATAGAAGGCGCTCGGCCGATGATTGCCCGACAGGCCGATACCGCCGAAAGGCGCGGCCGAGGAGGCCCCGTTGGTCGGGCGATTCCAGTTGATCACCCCGGCACGCGCGTTGGCCCAGAACTGGTCATAGAGCTGGGGGCTTCCGCCGATCAGCGCCGCCGATAAACCGAAGGCGGTGTTGTTCGCTTCGGCAATCGCCGCCTCGAAACTGTCGACGCGCACGACTTGAAGCAACGGGCCGAACAGCTCGACATCGGGGCGTTCGGGCATGGCGGTCACGTCGATGATTCCGGGGGTCAGGAACGGACGGTCGGCCACCGGACGGGTCATGTGCCGGATCACCTGCCCCCCGTTCGACATCAGGATCAGGAAGCTTTCGGTCAGGCCGTCCGCGGTCTCGTTGTCGATCACCGGCCCCATATAGGGCGCGGGGTCGGCGTGCGGATGGTCGACGATCAGCCGGTTGGCGAGTTTGCGGACCTCTTCGATCAGATTTTCGGCCATCGATTGCTTGACGATCAGCCGCCGGGCGTTGGTGCAACGCTGCCCCGCGCTCAGGAAAGCCGACTGCACGACCAGGGTCGCCGCGGCCCGGATGTCGGCGGTGTCCCACACGACGACGGGGTTGTTGCCGCCCATTTCGAGCGCCAGGATCTTGTCGGGCCGCGCGGCGAACTGGCGGTTGAGTGCGACGCCCGTCCGCGCCGACCCGGTAAACAGCAGTCCGTCGATCCCCTCATGCCCGGCGAGCGCCTTGCCGATGTCCGGGCCACCCACGACCAGCCGCAACACCTCTTCGGGCACGCCGGCGCTGTGGAACAGTTCGACCAGCCTTGCGCCGACCGCCGGGGTCTTTTCGGACGGTTTGAACAGCACCGAATTGCCCGCGATCAGCGCGGGGACGATATGCCCGTTGGGCAGGTGGGCGGGGAAATTATAGGGGCCGAGGACCGCGAGGGCACCGTGGGGTTTGTGACGCACCGCGTTGCGCAGGCCCATCGCGCCCTCGATGCGCCGGTTGGGTGTGCGCTCGGCATAGGCTTTCACCGAAATATCGACCTTGTTGCAAACCGATTCGACTTCGGTGCGCGCTTCCCAAAGCGGCTTTCCCGTCTCGCGCGCGATCAGGTCGGCGAAATTTTCGGCGTCGGCCTTTACCCGATCGACGAAGCGGCGCAGCGTTTCGGTGCGGAAGGTGACCGGCTTTGCCGCCCACGCCGGCCACGACCGGCGCGCGATCTCTATTTCGGCGTCGACGTCGCTGACGGCATGACGCCACAATTCGGCGCCGGTCGCCGGTTCGTGGGAAACCAGCTCCTCGCTCACCGTCGCGTGGCCCGTTTGAAAAAGAAGCTGCCGGTGGGCAGGGTGCGGGCGTCTGACGCGAACTGGACCATGGCTTCGCTCTTATCGGCGAAACCCGGGCGCGGCAACTATCGCGGAGCCTCGACGGATCGCTTGCACCGCGGGTGCGGGTTGGCGATAGATGCGACCACAAGCTTGTAAAAGGGGACCGGCGATTTCGGTTAGGGAAGAGACACGCGGCGCATGGAGCGAGCATTATTGGTGGTCGGGCGACGGGGTGCGCCTGCACGCGCGCATTTATGACGGGCCGGACGGCAGCGAGGCGATGCCGCCGATCCTGTGCATGCCGGGGCTCGCACGCAACGCGCGGGATTTCGAGGCGCTGGCGCCGCATCTCGCGGCGTCGCGCAAGACGATCGTCATCGAATTTCGCGGGCGGGGCGACAGCGCCTTTGCCAAGGACCCGATGACCTATGTGCCGCTGACCTATGTCCAGGATGTCGTGCTTCTTCTCGACGAACTCGGCATCGACCGTTTCGCGGCGATTGGAACCTCGCTCGGCGGCCTGGTCGCGATGCTGATGGCGGCCAGCTTGCCCGGCCGGCTCGTCGGCGTCGTGCTCAACGACGTCGGGCCCGAACTCGAACATGCGGGGCTCGAGCGTATCCGCGACTATATCGGCGCCGGGGGCAGCCAGCCGACATGGATGCACGCCGCGCGGGCCTTTGCCGAACTCAACGCTGCGATCTATCCCGACTATGGCATTCACGACTGGCTGCGCCTGACGAAACGCACGCATCGCCTGACCCCGGAGGGCCGGATCGTGACCGATTACGACAAGCAGATTGCGGCGCCGCTGCGCCTTGCGACCGATGAACAGGGGATCGACCTGTGGCCCGCCTATCGCGCGCTGAGCGATGGACCGGTGCTGATCCTGCGCGGCGCACTTTCGGACATATTGGCAAAGTCTGCGGCGACGAAAATGGCCAAGGACCTGCCGAATGCGCGGCTCGTCGAGGTACCCGGTGTCGGCCATGCGCCGACGATGGACGAGGCCGACGCGCGCGCCGCGATCGACACCTGGGTTTCGGAGCTTCCCGCCGCGTGAGCGCCGCCGACGACATCGAACCGCGACCGCCGTTCCGCATATTGCACCTCCATTCCAGCTTTTCGCTGGGCGGCAAGGAGGCGCGGGCGGTCCGGCTGATGAACCTGATGGGCGCGTGCGCGCGGCACACGATCCTGTCGGCGATGCCCGAGGCGCTCGGCGCGCGCGAGGCGATCGCTCCGGGGATATCGGTCGATTTCCCGGACAATGCCCCGACGCTCCACGGCAAGCCGTCGCTCGGGCACTACCGCGAACTCGCCCGCTATTTCTGCGGTTTCGACCTGGTGCTCAGCTATAATTGGGGGGCGATGGACGGGGTGATGGCGCGCCGCGTCAACGTCCCGCGCCTCTGGCACAGCATGCCCGAGCTGATCCATCACGAGGACGGGTTCAACGAGGATGAAAGCGTCCGTCGCAACTGGAAGCGCAATCTGTTCCGGCGGGTCGCGTTGCGCACCGCGGCGGCGGTGGTTGTCCCGTCGACCCTGCTCCAGCGCATCGCGGACAGCGAATGGCGCGCGGGCGATCGCACCTGCCTGATCCGCAACGGGATCGACGTCGCGGCCTATTCCGGCGGTCCCGACGTCCCGATTCCGGGCCTGGAACGCCGCGAGGGCGAGGTTGTGATCGGAACGGTAGCGGGGCTGCGCAAGGTCAAGGACCTGCCGCGGCTCGTTCGCGCGGTCGCCTCGCTGCCGCCCCATGTCCGGCTCGTTATCGTGGGGGAGGGGCCGGAGCGGGCCGCGATCGCCGCCGAAGCCGCGGCTTGCGGGCTGTCCGGGCGGCTGGTGATGCCGGGCTTCATGGCCGAACCGGCGCGCTGGATCGGTCATTTCGACCTGCTGGCGCTGTCCTCGCTCAGCGAACAGGCGCCGATCGCGGTGATCGAGGCGATGGCGGCGGGCCTGCCCGTCGTCAGCCCCGCCGTCGGCGATGTCGCGGCGATGGTGTCGGAGGCGAACCGCCCGTTCGTCGCGTCGGACGAGGCGGCGTTCCGGGGCGCGCTTGCAACGCTTGCGGACGATGGCGCGCTGCGGGGGCGGGTCGGCGCCGAAAACCGGCGCGTCGCCGGCGAACGCTTCGACGAATCTACGATGGTCGCGGCCTATGAAAAACTCTATGCTCGCGCGTTAGAGGGGTACAGCCCGTTCAGCGGACGCTGGGTCGGGATCGATTGACAAGGGGCACCGTCTTCCGCTTACGGAAGCGGTAATTGGGGATCGGCGCTGGACGAGGCGCCGGTGGAGAGAAAGAGGTTTATAGTGTTCAAAGGTTTGAAGCCCATCGTTTATGGTGGTCGCGAAGTATGGCCGCTTGTCGAGGGCGGAAAGGGCGTGTCGGCGACCAACCATGCGTCGAGCGGCGCCTGGGCGGCCGCGGGCGGAATCGGCACGGTTTCGGCGGTCAATGCGGACAGCTATGATGCCGAAGGCAAGATCATCCCCCAAATCTATCGCGCGCTGACGCGCAAGGAACGGCACGAGGAACTGGTCGGCTATGCGATCGATGGCGCGGTCGAGCAGGTCAAGCGCGCGCACGACATCGCCGGAGGCAAGGGCGCGATCAATATCAACGTCCTGTGGGAAATGGGCGGCGCCCAGCAGGTGCTCGAAGGCGTGCTCGAACGCGCCAAGGGCCTCATCACCGGCGTCACCTGCGGCGCGGGGATGCCCTACAAGCTCAGCGAGATCGCGGCGCGGCACAATGTTCATTATCTGCCGATCATTTCGTCGGCCCGCGCCTTCCGTGCGCTGTGGAAGCGCGCCTATCACAAGGTCGCGCACCTGATGGCGGCGGTTGTATACGAAGATCCGTGGCTGGCGGGCGGGCACAACGGCCTGTCGAATGCCGAGGATCCGTTGAAGCCCGAGGATCCCTTTCCGCGCGTCAAGGCGCTGCGCGACACGATGCGTGCCGAAGGGATTTCCGACGAGGTGCCGATCGTAATGGCCGGCGGCGTCTGGTATCTGCGCGACTGGGAGGACTGGATCGACAACCCCGAACTCGGGCATATCGCCTTCCAATATGGCACGCGTCCGCTGTTGACGCAGGAAAGTCCTATCCCTCAGGACTGGAAGGACCGGCTACGGACGCTCGACGAGGGCGACGTCCTGCTCCACCGTTTCTCACCGACGGGCTTTTATTCGAGCGCGGTGCGCAATCCCTTCCTGCGCGACCTCGAAGCGCGCTCGGAACGCCAGATTCCTTATTCGAAGCAGCAGGCGGGCGATCATGTCGTCCAGCTCGATGTCGGGGTGAAGGGCAAGAACTTCTGGGTCACCCCGCACGACCGCGACCGCGCACGCGACTGGTCGGCCGAAGGTTATACCGAAGCGCTGAAGACGCCGGACAATACGGTGGTTTTCGTGACCGAGGCCGATAAGGGGGTGATCCGCAAGGATCAGGCCGACTGCATGGGCTGCCTGTCGCACTGCGGTTTTTCGGCGTGGAAGGACCATGACGATTATTCGACCGGTTATCTGGCCGATCCGCGCAGCTTCTGTATTCAAAAGACGCTTCAGGACATCGCGCATGGCGGCGACGTCGAACAGAATTTGATGTTCGCCGGCCACGCCGCGTTCAATTTCAAGACCGACCCCTTCTACTCGAACAACTTCACCCCGACGGTGAAGGAACTGGTCGACCGGATTCTGACGGGGGATTGACTCTCACTGACGGTTTATCAGACCCACCCCTCCAGCACCTGGTCGGGCGGACGGTGGCCGTCGGCCCAGGCTCGGATGTTGGCGATGACCTTTTCGCCCGACGCCTCGCGCCCCTCGATCGTCGCCGAGGCGAGATGGGGGAGCAGGACCGCATTGGTGAGGGTCAGCAATTCGGGATCGACATCGGGCTCGTGTGCATAGACGTCGAGCCCGGCACCCGCGATACGCCTGGCCTTCAGCGCCGCGATCAGCGCCTTTTCGTCGACGATATCGCCGCGCGCGGTGTTGATGAGGTAGGCACTGGGTTTCATCGCCGCGATGCGCGCGGCGTTAACCATCTCGTGCGTTTCACTGGTGTGCGGGCAATGGATCGTCACCACGTCGCTGATGCGGAGCAGCGTGTCGAGGCTGGCATGATAGCTGGCGCCCAATTCCTCCTCGATCGCTTCGGGCAGCCGCTTGCGGTTGTGATAGTGAATCGACAGGCCGAATGCGCGCGCGCGCCGCGCGACCGCAAGGCCGATCCGGCCCATGCCGATGATGCCGAGCAGCTTGCCGCCAACGCGGTGGCCGAGCATCGCGCTGGGCGCCCAACCCTGCCATTTGCCCGATCGCATCAGCGTCTCGCCTTCGGCCAGTCGGCGCGGGACGCTGAGGATCAGCGCCATCGTCATGTCGGCGGTATCTTCGGTGAAGACGCCGGGGGTGTTCGCGACCATGATGCCTTTCGCGCGCGCCGCCGCGAGGTCGATATGATCGACGCCGGCGCCGAAATTGGCGATCAGTTTCAGCCGGTCGCCGGCTGCCGCGATGATATCGGCGTCGATATGATCGGTGACGGTCGGCACCAGCACGTCGCAATCCCGCACCGCCGCCTTCAATTCGTCGGTGGAGAACGCATGGTCGTGCGCCGAGAGCGCAACCTCGAACAATTCGGCCATGCGACCCTCGACATGGGGCATCAACTGGCGGGTGACGATGACGCGCGGGCGCTTCGGGCGAGGTGAATCGGGCATGGCGTCGATAGAGCGCGCGGCGCGCGGAGGGTCAAGGGGCTCGATGGCGGGGCGCCGGCGCGGGACCGGCCGCCGGCTCCACGCGGCCAGTTGAAAAGCCCGGCGGATTTTGACAAGGCTGGTCCATGAAAATCCGCCATTTGCTTGCCGCCGCAGTTTCCGTCGCCGTCATTGGCCCCGGCCTTTTCATGGCGGCCGCGCATCTCGCCCCGGCTGCTGCCCAGGCGACCGACGACGTGGCGGTGCCCTATTGGGCGTCGATCAGCGTCGACAAGGCGCGGATGCGCAAGGGGCCATCGATGGATGTTCCGGTATTGTGGGAATATCGCCGCAAGGATTTACCGGTGAAGGTCATCGCGCGGCATGATTTGTGGCGCAAGATCGAGGACCCGGACGGCACGCAGGGCTGGATGGCGGCGCGACTGCTCAGCCGGACGCGCACCGCGATCGTCACCGGCGACATCCGGCCGCTGCGCGAGGCGCCCAGGGGGGATGCCGCGATTGCCTATCGTGCCGAACCGGGCGTCGTCGGACGGATCAGCGACTGCAAGGACGGTTGGTGCCGGTTCGACGTGAAGGGGCGCGAAGGCTGGATCGAGGCCGGGCATATCTGGGGCGACTGAGACCCGCGCCCGAAATATCGGTGAAAGGCCGGACGATCGCTCGCCCGGCCTTCCAGAGTTTCGGGTTTCCCGATGACCGCGCGGCTTAGAAGAAACCGCGATAGACCCGGACGACCGCGCCGTTTCGGACGTTGACGAGCAGCAGGTCGTTATAATGGCGGACGTAGGTCAGCCCCGCGCCCGCGCGCGGAACGCGCCAGCGCGCGTCGTAGCTGAGGCGATAGGTCGGCGCGTAGTAGCGCGAGGTCAGCCGGTTGCCGACCGCGAAGCGATGATACTGGAAGGGCGCATGCCAGTTCGCATAGCGGCGGTCGCGCTTCCAGTCGCGCTTGTCCTCGCGATATTCCTGACGCGCATTGCGCAGGTCGCGATGTTCGTCGCGCACATCCTTGCGGTCGCCATAGCGAACCGCCTGGCGCACATCGCGCTTTTCCTGCCGGACATCCTGCCGGTCGCGGCGCAGTTCGCCGGGCGAGGTGGCGGCCGACGCGGCGACGGGAACCATCATCGCGGCGATCAGGCCGGCGGTGAGAAATTTGCTTTTCATCATAATGCCATTCCTTGTCTTGCCGTCAGGGGGAGGGGATCTGCCCGATGACAAGGACGGAATAGGCGAGTCGATTTGAACCGATCCGGAATGCGGCGTTTAGGTTCGGGACATTAGTGTCGCAAACTGTATCAACGGGCGGCTACGCCGCCGCCCGTCGCCGATCGTGTCAAACCAGTTCGACCGCGACCGCGGTGGCTTCGCCGCCGCCGATGCACAGGCTGGCGATGCCGCGCGTCTTGCCGCGATTCTGCAGCGCCGCGATCAGCGTCGTGATGATGCGGGTGCCGCTGGCACCGATCGGGTGACCGAGAGCCGTCGCGCCGCCGTTGACGTTGATCCTGTCGTGCGGGATGCCAAGGTCGTGCATCGCGAACATCGCGACACAGGCAAAGGCTTCGTTGACTTCGAACAGGTCGACATCGGCGATGGACCAGCCGGCCTTGTCCAGCACTTTGGTGATCGCTCCGACGGGAGCCACCGTGAAATCCTTTGGCTCCTGCGCGTGCGCGGCGTGGGCGACAAGCCTGGCGACCGGCTTGGCGCCCTTCGCTTCGGCCACCGATTGACGCGCGAGCACGACTGCGGCGGCACCGTCGGAGATCGAGGAGCTGGTGGCGGCGGTGATCGTTCCGTCCTTGGCAAAGGCGGGGCGCAGCGTCGGGATCTTGTCGGGATTGCCCTTGCCCGGCTGCTCGTCGGTGTCGACGACGACCTCGCCCTTGCGCGTCGCGATCGTCACCGGGGTGATTTCGGCAGCAAAGGCGCCGTCGGCGATCGCGGCCTGCGCTCGGCGCAGCGATTCGATCGAATAATCGTCCTGCGCCTGGCGGCTGAGCTGATAGGCGTCCGCGGTATCCTGAGCAAAAGTGCCCATCGCGCGGCCGGCGTCATACGCGTCTTCCAGCCCGTCGAGGAACATGTGGTCATAGGCGGTGTCGTGGCCGATGCGCGCGCCCGAGCGGTGCTTCTTGAGCAGATAGGGGGCGTTGGTCATCGATTCCATGCCCCCTGCGACAACGAGGTCGATGCTGCCCGCGGCGAGCGCTTCGGCGCCCATGATGACCGTCTGCATGCCGGAGCCGCACACCTTGTTGACCGTGGTCGCCTGCACCGACTTGGGCAGGCCGGCCTTGATCGCCGCCTGGCGCGCCGGCGCCTGGCCGAGCCCGGCGGGCAGAACGCAGCCCATGTAGATGCGCTCGACATCTTCGCCTTTCACGCCGGCACGCTCGACCGCCGCCTTGACCGCGGTCGCGCCGAGATCGGTCGCGCTCGCGTCCGACAGCGCGCCCTGCATGCCGCCCATCGGCGTGCGGGCATAGGAGAGGAAGACGACGGGATCGGCGGTGGTCATGGCGAAAGACTCCGTAGGGGAAAGAAACGTTGGCGGCCCGGTTAGCTCAATTGCTGCATCTGCGAAAGGGGCAGGGGCGATATGGGGCGGCCGGTTTCATCTTGCAACGCGCCCGCGCGCATGGTCAAACGGGGCAAGGCAGGAGAGGGGTCAGGATCATGGCAACGGTTGCAGTCGATATCGCCGACGAGGCGCAGCGGATGGAGCAGGTGCTGCGCGCCCAGCGCGCCAGCTTTACCGCGGCGATGCCCGAAAGCATGGAGGTGCGGCGTGACCGTATCGATCGCGCAATCGCTCTGCTGGTGGACAATGCAGAGGATTTTGCGAAGGCGGTGAGCGAGGATTTCGGCCATCGCAGCCGGGAACAGACCCTCATGACCGACATCATGCCGTCGGTCAGCGCGCTCAAGCACGCAAAGAAGCATATGGCGAACTGGGCGAAGGGCGAAAAGCGCAAGCCGACGTTTCCGCTCGGCCTGCTCGGCGCCAAGGCCGAGGTCGTCTATCAGCCCAAGGGTGTCGTCGGGGTCGTGGCGCCGTGGAATTTCCCGGTCGGCATGGTCTTCGTGCCGATGGCCGGCGTCCTCGCGGCAGGAAACCGCGCGATGATCAAACCTTCGGAGTTCACCGAAAATGTGTCGGCCTTGATGGCCCGGCTCGTCCCCGACTATTTCGACGAAAGCGAAATGGCCGTGTTCACGGGCGGCCCCGATGTCGGCGTCGCCTTTTCCAAACTCGCCTTCGACCATCTGATCTTTACCGGCGCGACCAGCGTCGGAAAGCACATCATGCGCGCCGCCGCGGACAATCTGGTTCCCGTGACGCTCGAGCTCGGCGGCAAGTCGCCGACCTTCGTGGGACGGAGCGCCGACAAGGCTCTGGCGGGGCAGCGCGTCGCGATGGGCAAGCTGATGAACGCGGGGCAGATCTGCCTCGCGCCCGACTATCTTCTTGTCGCCGAAGACCAGGAGAACGACGTGATAGACAGCGTGACAAAGGGTGCGGCATCGCTCTATCCGACGCTGCTGGCCAATGACGATTACACGTCGGTCGTGAACACCCGCAATTACGACCGGTTGCAGGGGTATCTTGCCGACGCGCGCGAAAAGGGAGCCGAGGTGATCGAGGTCAATCCCGCCGGCGAAGATTTCGCAAGCTCGAACGGGCACAAGATGCCGCTCCATATCGTCCGCAATCCGACCGACGAGATGAAGGTGATGCAGGACGAGATTTTCGGGCCGATCCTGCCCGTCAAAACCTATCGGACGATCGACGAGGCCATCGATTATGTGAACGCGCACGACCGTCCGCTCGGGCTATATTATTTCGGCCAGGACAAGAGCGAGGAGGACCGGGTCCTGACGCGCACC
Organism: Sphingopyxis sp. CR5; assembly: GCF_059693785.1. Taxonomy (NCBI): domain Bacteria; kingdom Pseudomonadati; phylum Pseudomonadota; class Alphaproteobacteria; order Sphingomonadales; family Sphingopyxidaceae; genus Sphingopyxis; species Sphingopyxis sp. CR5. Next base: position 201,636 of record NZ_JCATIE010000007.1, read on the forward strand.
ATCTCGGGCGGGGTCACGGTCAACGACGTGCTGTTTCACAACGCAATGGAAGACCTGCCCTTTGGCGGCATCGGTCCGTCCGGCATGGGCAATTATCACGGCCTCGACGGCTTCCGCACCTTCAGCCACGCGCGTGCCGTCTATCGCCAGCCAAAGCTCGACGTTGCCGGCATGGCGGGCTTCAAACCGCCCTATGGCAAGGCGACCGCAAAGACGCTGGTCAGGGAACTCAAGAAATAGCTTGGCAAGCGCGCCCCTGACCCCTTAGGGGGAACGCCGTCGCCCGGGGGCCCCTGTGGTGAAATTGGTAGACGCGCTCGACTCAAAATCGAGTTCCGCAAGGAGTGCTGGTTCGAGTCCGGCCAGGGGCACCATCTATCGAGGCCGCGCGCGCGCTCCCTCGGCCTGGCGCCTGGGCAAGGACGGCACGAGCATCGATCGTCCCGTCGGAACGTCCGAGATCGGGATCAGAGATATCGAGTAAGCGTCGGTCGGTACCGCATTCGGTCTTGCCTTGCGGTCCGTTGCGAGCGATCACCCGCGCCGATGACCAGACCTGATGACCAACCGAGATACGCTCCGGCGGCCGCAACTTCGCCTTTCGAAACATACACGCCGGCCGATGTGCGGGCGCTTGTCGAAACCTGTCCGCTTGCCTGGGTCTGCTCGGCAAGCGGGCGCGAGGCGAGCCTGCTGCCGCTCGTCGGTGTGTTCGACGAGGAGGATGGGCTCGTCGAACTGATCGGCCACTTCGGGCGAGCGAACCCGCTCCACGCGGCCTTGCTGGCCGACCGCCGGGCAACGATCCTGTTCAAGGGCCCCGACGCCTATATCGACCCCTCGATGGCCGGAAAGCGCGATTGGGGGCCGACCTGGAACTATGTCCAGGCGCAGATCGAAGCGGATATCACGGTCGATGCGAGCTTGACCGCGGAGGCGCTCGACAGGCTGATCGCGCATGTCGAACGGACGCGCGACCGGCCGTGGTCTGCGGACGAATTGGGCGACCGCTATGACTCGCTGGTCCGGCACATCATCGGATTTCGCGCCCGCGTCACAAAGGTCCGTGCACGCTTCAAGCTCGGGCAGGACGAAGCCGCGGCCACGCTGCACCATATCCTGGACGCAATGCCCGACGCGGATCTTGCCGGCTGGATGCGGCGCTTCAACGCAAAGCGTCTGGGCGATGGTCTCCAGGGCGACTGAACCCGGGTCGAATCGAAAGCGGTTATTTGTCCACGACCAGGCAAGGCTGGCCGCCTCGCTTCATCGTCGCGCAAAAGCTTGTCGCGTCGGCCTTGCTGGCGAAGCCGCCGGCTTGCAGGCGGGTCAGCTTCCCTCCCTTGACGAGATAAGGCTGGCGGTCGGCGAGGTCCGGATATTTGCTCTCCAGCCGGTTCCACAGGTTGCGGGCGTTCGCCTCGACGCCGAAAGCGCCGAGTTGGGCGCGCCACGGGCTCTGTGCGGCCGGAGCGCGTCCTTGCGCCGCGGGCGCCGGAGTTTCGGCGACTTTCGTGGGCGGCGGCGCGGGCGACGCGACCGGTGCGGGCGGCGCGATCGGGGCGGGCGCGACATCCTGCTTAGGCGGCAGCGGGCCGGATTCGGGCGGCGCCGCATAGGGGATGCCGGGCTCGGCGGGTGAGGACGGCGGCAAAGCGGCGGTGTGGATCGGCTGCGGCGCCGGGGGCGCGGGCTTCTGCCCCGACGGTCCGGCTTCGGCGGCGGCGACATCGGCGGCGGCAGTCGCCTCGGCTGCGGCGGCCGCTGCGGTTTGGGCCGCGGGCGATAGCGGCGGTGCGGCGGGTACCGGTGCCGGGGCCGACACCGGCTTGATAACAGGCGGCGGCGTATAGGTCGTCGCGGGCTTCGACGCGGGCAACTGCGCGGTCTGCATGCGTGAGGGCGAGGACTTCGGCGGCGGCGGCGCTGCGGCATTGACCGCCGCGAGGCGGGCGCGCTGTTCGTCCTTCTCCATGTCGGGCAGCATTGCCAGCCCGCGCTGTCGCTGTTCCAGCGGGATCAGCCGGTCGAGCTGCGCAAGGCGCGCCGAAGCGATGTCTAGCCCCGCGTCGCTCGCCCTTTTGGTCAGGGCATAGGCGAGCGGCCAGTTTTCCGCGGCAAGATCCCCGTTGAAATGCGCGGTGCCAAGGACATATTGCGCGCGCGGTTCGCCGCGAGCTGCCGATGCCTCGATGAACGGCATCGCATCCTGTCGCCGACCGGCGGTGAACAGGACGAGCCCCAGATTGTCTTCGGCCTGCAAATGTCCCTGCTTCGCGGCGCGGCGATACCAGGCTTCGGCTTGACCGAGATCGGCGGATACGCCGCGCCCCAGCTTATAGGCCTGGCCCAGATTGAACTGCGCGTCGGGATCGCCGGCCAGCGCGAGCGGGCGCCATTCGGCGACGGCGGCGGCATAGTCGCCGCGCTGCCAGGCGTCGACGCCCGATTTGACGTCGGCCTGGGCGGGAGCAGCGAGCGCAAGCGCCGCGACGGCCGGAAGGGTGATCGAAAGGGCGGTGCGAAACAGGCGCATGAATATCTCCAATGACGGGCGCCGCCGGCCCGAAAGGCGCGGCGATCGACAGTCCCCGCAGCACTCCTACCGTCATAATGGCTAATAGGCCGTTATCGACAGGGACGATGATCGCGATTTCGGTCCATTATGGCACAGGTCCATCCTAAAGGCGCGTTAACCATGACCGCGAGGAAAGCGTTCACCCTCTTTTTATCATCGTTAACTCAATTTTAGCGGCCTGCGTGCCATTCCTCCGGCCGAATTTGGATTTTCAGGGGGACAGTCGTGCGCGTTTTGGCATTGGCTTCACAAAAGGGCGGGTCGGGCAAGACGACTCTTTCGGGCCACCTTGCGCTGCAGGCCCAGCTCGCGGGTGCGGGTCCCGTCGTGCTGATCGACATCGACCCGCAAGGCTCGCTGGCCGACTGGTGGAACGAGCGCGAAACCGATCTCCCGGCCTTTGCGCAAACCACCGTTGCGCGGCTTGCATCCGACCTCGAAATCCTGCGGCAGCAGGGCTTCAAACTTGCGGTCATCGACACGCCCCCGGCGATCACCATGGCGATTCAGAGTGTCATCGGCGTGGCCGAACTGATCGTCGTCCCGACGCGTCCGAGCCCGCACGACCTGCGCGCGGTCGGCGCGACGGTCGACCTTTGCGAGCGAGCGGGAAAGCCGCTCGTCTTCGTCGTCAATGCGGCGACGCCGAAAGCCAAGATTACCAGCGAGGCGGCGGTTGCGCTGTCGCAGCACGGCACCGTCGCGCCCGTGACGCTGCATCACCGCACCGACTATGCCGCGTCGATGATCGACGGCCGCACGGTGATGGAAGTCGATCCGAACGGGCGGTCCGCCGACGAGATCCGCCAGCTCTGGACGTATATCAACGACCGGCTCGAAAAGAATTTCCGCCGCACCGTATTCAGCGCCCCGATGCCGGCGGCGCCGGGCTATGGCGCGGTTCGTCCGATGGGCGGTGGCTTCGGCCGCCGCATCGCTGGCCAGTAAGCGGGGAGGGCGGTGATGGGCGAACCCAAACCTCTCGCGTCGCTGAGCGCCGGCCTGCTCGCCCGCAAGGGCGGTGCGCGGCCCGCGATGCGCCGTCAGCCGCTGGGCAGCGGCCCCGGACCGCTCGCCGGCACCGGCTATGACGATCTCGGATGGAACGACATGGGCTATGACGTCGACCCGGATCAGTCCGAGCCGGCGCATCTGGTCGACCTGAAGCCGCTGATGCCGGGGTCGGTCCTGGCGCATAATGCCGCCGCCGAACAGGCGGTCGAGAACAGCGCCGCCGACGCGATCGAGCCGGAGCCAGCCGAGGATGTTGCCGTCCCCGCCGAGCCCCTCGTTCCCGAGGTGCCCGAAATCGTGCGCCAGCAGGAATCGCTGATCGATCGCGTCGCCGCCGTCGCCCGCAAGGTCGAACAGCGCCCCGCGACGCAGGCGAAGGCGCCGCGGCCCGTTCGCGCCCGCGAAAAGGCCGCCTTCACGTTGCGGCTCGACGCCGATCGTCATTTGCGCCTGCGTCTTGCGAGCGCGGTAACCCGCCGTTCGGCCCAGCATATCCTGACCGACCTTCTCGACGACTATCTGGCTTCGCTGCCCGAAATCGACGCGATGGCGAGCCGCCTTCCGGCGACGCGCCCTGCGCGCCGGGCCACGAAGGCGTGACGCACCCTGGGGGGACCTTTGAAATGAAACGCAACCTGCTGACCAAAATTGCCGTTTCGGGCTTCGTGATCGGGATTACCGCCACGGGCTGTAGCATGAACAAGATCGCCATGGCGCCCTCCGACACGCTCGGCGCGCCGCAGACCGCTGCGAAGTCCGCGGACAAGGCGCGCGAAGCGCTCGAAGCGGGCAAGGTAAGCAAGGCGGTCGCGCACGCCGAAGCCGCGGTTTCGGCAAGCCCACGCGACGGCCACTATCGTGCGCTGCTCGGGCAGGCCTATCTGAACGATGGGCGCTTTGCATCGGCCACGGCGGCGCTGAACGAGGCCGTGGACCTCGGGGCCGGCGACAGCAACACGATCATCGCGCTGGCGCTGGCGAATATCGCGCAGGGCAAGGCCGCGGCGGCAATCGACCTGCTCAAGAATCACGCCGATGTCGTGCCGGCGTCGGACACCGGCCTCGCCCTGGCGCTCGCCGGCGACAGCGAATCGGCGATCTACGTGCTGACCGCCGCTGCGCGCCAGCCCGGCGCCGACGCGCGTACCCGTCAGAATCTCGCGCTTGCCTTTGCCCTGTCGGGACGCTGGGCGCAGGCCCGCATCCTCGCGTCGCAGGACCTGCCGCTCGACAAGCTCGATGGCCGCATGGCCGAATGGTCGAAGCTCGCCGAACAACCGGCGCCCGCCGTTCGTATCGCGAGCCTGCTCGGCACGCAGGCGCAGGACGACATCGGCATGCCGGTGCGCCTCGCGCTGAGCAATTTCCCCGCCGACGTGCAGACGACGGCCGTTGCGGCGCCGGTCGAAATGGCAAGCGCCGACCCGGCTCCGGTCGAAAGCTTTGCACCGCCGCCGCCGGTGACGGTCGCAAGCGCCGACAATGGCGCGATCCGGTCGGTTGAACTGCCGATGCCGCGACGCGACGCCGAAGGCGTGGTTCCGGTCACCGAGTTGCCGAGCCCGGCGCCGGTGATCCAGGCCGATGCGGGAAGCTATCGTCATGCGCCGCGCGTTACGGACGGCAGCAGCGAAGAGGCGCAGGCCGTCGCGCAAAAGGCGGCCGAACTCGCCGCGCGCATCACGCCGCAGGTGTTCGATTCGAAAAAGCCGTCGGGCTGGGCGGTCCAGCTTGGCGCCTATGACAGCCTGGCGGTGGCGAAGGAAAAATGGGGCGCGATCCAGAAGCGCAACCATGCGCTCTCGGTCTTTCCGGGAGCGAGCTATGCCGCCGACGTCAAGGGTCGCACCTTCTATCGACTGACCGTCAACGGGCTGAAGAGCCGCGCCGATGCACTCAGCCTGTGCAGCGAGCTGAAGGCAGCCGGGCAGGCCTGTTTCATCCGCGAAATGGGCGGCAGCGAAACGATCCAGTGGGCCGCCAAGGCAAGCCCGGTGCGGCTCGCGTCGCGCTGACGATTTCCTGATGCGGGAAACGAAAGGGCGTGACCGGCGGGTCGCGCCCTTTCTGTTTGGCCGGTCCGCGGGTCAGCGGATGCGCTGCCCGCCCTTCCAGACGGCGGTTGCGCGGCCCTGCATCGGCATGCCGTCGAACGGCGTATTGCCGGCCCACGCGGCCATCTTTTTCGCATCGACCTGCCACGGCGTGTCTGGGTCGATCAGGATGAGGTCGGCATCGCATCCTGCGTCGATCCGCCCGCAGTCGAGGCCGAGCAGGCGCGCCGGGTTCGCCCCGAGCAGTTCGAACAGCCGCGCCGGCGCAATATGGCCGTCGCGCACGAGTTGAAGCCCCATCGCGAGCAGCGTTTCGGCGCCCGCCATACCTGGCATCGCTTCGGCAAAGGGCAGCCGTTTGTCTTCGGGGCCGCGCGGGTCATGGCCCGAGGCAAGGACGTCGATCGTGCCATCGGCGATCGCCGCGAGGCAGGCGTGGCGGTCGTCCTCGCTGCGTAGCGGTGGCGACAGGCGGGCAAACGTACGGAAATCGCCGATCGCGGTGTCGGAGAGAAAGAGATGCGCCGGCGTGATGCCGCAGGTGACGGGCACGCCCGCCGCCTTCGCTTCACGGATCAGGTCGAGGGCCGCTCCCGTCGTGACCTGGCGAAAGTGCAGCGCGGCGCCGGTTTCCCTGACCAGCATCAGGTCGCGGGCGACCGCCATCGCCTCGGCGATCGCGGGGGCCGACGAAAGGCCGAGGCGCGTCGCCATCTCCCCGTCGGTCGCGACCGCGCCCGCGGTCAGGCCCTCGTCCTCGGCATGCGCCACGACGGTGAGGCCGAGCGACGCGGCATAGACAAGCACGCGGCGCATGACGCCGGCGTCGGCGATGCGCGCACGACCCGTCGCGACCGCGCGCGCGCCGGAGGCTTTCATCAACCCGATCTCGGCCAGTTCCTTGCCCGCAAGGCTCTTGGTCGCGGCGGCGAGCGGATGGACCCACAGGTCGGGCTTGCCGCCCTTTGCCGCGCGCTCGACCATGCCGGGATGGTCGAGGGGGTGGCTGCCGTCGGGCATCAGCGCCGCGCGTGTGATCCCGCCGAAGTGAAAGGCGGGCTTGTCGGTCGCAAACACCCCCAGGTCGACGATGCCGGGGGCAAGCCACTGGCCCCGTGCGTCGATGCGCGCAGCATCGGCGGGGATGTCCGCCGGGTCGATCGCGGCGATACGCCCGTCCACCGCGAGGATATTGGACATGGCGCCGCCGAGGAGGCGGGCATTCTCTATCAGCAGCGGTGTCAGTTCCATCCCGGCACCTTCCGCGTCCGGCGGGTCAGTATGTCGAGGCACGCCATCCGCACCGCGACCCCCATTTCGACCTGTTCGGTGATCGTCGATCGCGCGGCGTCGTCGGCGACGCTGCTGTCGATCTCGACGCCCCGGTTCATCGGCCCGGGGTGCATCACGATTGCATCGGGTTTGGCACGCTCCAGTCGCTTCGGCGTCAGGCCGTACAGCGCATGATATTCGCGCGGGGAGGGAAGGTAGGCGCCGTCCATCCGTTCGTTCTGCAGCCGCAGCATCATCACGACGTCGGCGTCCTCCAGCCCCTTGTCCATGTCGGTGAAAACCCGCACGTGCATCCGGTCCATCGCGGGCGGGATCAGCGTCGGCGGGGCGACCACGCGCACCTCGTTGCCGAGCAGCGTCAGCGCCAGGATGTTCGAGCGCGCAACGCGGCTGTGGAGCACGTCGCCACAGATGGCGATGGTAAGGCCTTCGACCTTGCCTTTGCGGCGCCGAATGGTGAGGGCGTCGAGCAACGCCTGCGTCGGATGTTCATGGCGTCCGTCTCCGGCGTTGAGCACCGGGCAGTCGACCTTGTCGGCGATCAGTTGCACCGCGCCCGAACTCTGATGGCGAATGACGATCGCGTCGGCCCGCATCGCGTTCAAGGTCATCGCCGTATCGATCAGCGTTTCGCCCTTCTTCACGCTCGATTGGGCGGCGTGCATGTTGACGACGTCGGCACCCAGCCTTTTCCCCGCGATCTCGAACGACAATAAAGTCCGGGTCGAATTTTCGAAAAAAGCGTTGATGATCGTCAGGCCGCGCAGCGCATCGTCATGCTTGGCCGCGCCCGACCGGTTCAGGTCGACCCATTGTTCGGCGGCGTCGAGGATATAGCTTATCTCCCACGGAGTAAGCTGTGCGATACCGGTCAGGTGGCGATGGCGAAAGGCATCGCCGCCGGGCGGATAGTCGCTGGCGGGTCGGATCGTTGCGCTTGTCATTAAAGCCACGCCTCTAGGCGCCGGCGGCGATTTTCGCAAGCGCAGAGACGATCATAGGTTCCAATATTCCGCTCGCCCAAAGGACGAGCAGGATGATGTCGACCCAGAGCCAGATCAGCATCCAGGTTGCAAAAGGCTACTTGCGCGTTTTGTGGCGAACCATGCGTGCGGCAAGGACCGTTCCAAAGGCCCCGCCGAGGAAGGCCCAGAGGAGGAGGGTGGATTCGGGAGTGCGGCGCAGGCCTGCCTCGGCACGGCGCTTGTCGAGGACCATCTCGACGAACGCCAAGACGTTCGCGGCGATCAGCCAGTAGAGGATATATTCAGCCATCGCCGACAGTATCGAGCGAATTCGTAAACGTCGGCTTTGCGGCAGGGCGCGCCGGTTGGGGTTCGATCAGCGCATCAGCGCGTCGATCGCGCCTTGCAGGATGAAGGCGGCAGCGGCGCTGTCGATCCGTTCGGCGCGCTTGGCCCGGCTCACATCGGCGGCGATCATGGCGCGCTCGACCGCGGCGGTCGACCAGCGCTCGTCCCAGAGAAGGATGGGCAGCGCCAGCGGCGCCAGGTTTCGGGCAAAGGCGCGGGTGCTTTGCGTACGGGGGCTGTCGCTGCCATCCATGTTGAGCGGCAGTCCGACGACCAAGCCGACGACCGATTGCGCGGCCACGAGTGCCTTCAGCGCGGCGAGGTCGGCGGCGAATTTCTTGCGGATGATCGTCTTGTCGGGGGTCGCGAAGCTCCACCCGCCATCGCACAGCGCGACCCCGATCGTCTTGGTGCCCACGTCGATTCCGGCGAGGCGTCCGCCGTTCGGGAGCGCAGCGGCGAAGTCGGGAGCGGCGGAGGTGATCATGGCTTGATCCCTCTACCCGTTCGCATCGAGCGAAGTCGAGATGCCAATCGAGCGGGCGCCATCGCCCGACCCGAACGGTCGTCAGGGTGTCGGCGCCTCGACAAGCGGCGGTGCCGCCGCCGGAACGGGCGAGGGTTTCCCCTCGAAGCTTGCCAGCCGGCGCAGCGCGTCGGCGCGGACGTCGGCCCAGAACAGGGTGATGTCGAAGACGTGATAATTATTGCCCGGCAGCACATAATTGGGTGCATATTGTTTCACGCGCTCCGCCTCGCCGATCATCAGAAAGCCGCGCTCTTCGTCGCATTTCGCGCCGACCGCACCCGCGACGAGTTCGCCGGCCTTGAACCCGCCTTCGGGTTTCAGCGTGCCAGCATTGGCGTTGGCGGGCGCTTCCGTGTCGGGAATGCCCGTGATCGGATTGGTGCACAGCATCCGCGTACCCCGCCGTGGGCGGCCGTCATAGCCGATCGTTCCATCATAGGCCTGCGTCACCATCGAGGTGTCCGCGGGCTCGGCGAAGCTTGCCCAGCCGAGGATGCAATTTGCCTGTTCGGGTGTCGCGCAAGCGGGCAGGCCCAATGCTTCGAGGTCGGTGTCGCGGCTGATCGGCCAGCCGACGACATAGGCCGCGACGATGCGCTTTGCGAGCGGGGTGCCCGCGATGCGGTTCTTGATCAGCGTCTCGATATGCAGCGCGCCCTGGCTATGGCCGGCAAGGATGATCGGCTTGTCCCTCGGCTGCGCGGCGAGGAAAGCGTCGAACGCCTGTTCGACGTCGCGATAGGCGGCGTCGATCGCCTTGCCCGCGGTCACGCGATCGGTGGCAAGGAAGGCGCCGAGCGTCGCCTGGCGATAGCGCGGCGCCCACACCTCGCCCGCATCGCCAAAGGCACTCGCCATGCCCCGCATGAACAGGTCGGCGCGGTAATTGGCATCGGCATCGTCGAGCGGCGCGTTCCAGCTCGATTTGCTGTAATAGCTGGTCGGGTGGACGAAAAAGATTGCCGCATCGCCCGGCTCGGCGGGCAGAGCGGACGACGGGCGCTCGGCGGCATTCGCCGGCGGCAGCAGGCGGTCGGGCGATGGTTCGTCCGTATCGTCGGCCGGCGGCGGGGACGCGGGTTCCGGACGCCAGGTGGATGGGTCGTTCTCCATGCCCGGTCGCGCGAGCCACATTTCGGCCTTTTCATAAGCGTTCGGCGCGATCGCTTCCTGCGGCTTGAAATCGGCACTCGGGACGAACGCAACGCGCCCGAACCAGCCCGGGTTGAGCTGATACGCGACGCCGAAGCCAAGGACGATCAGGATGATTGCAGCGACGAGGTAGAGAAACTTGCGGGCCAAGGGATGCTCCACGGGAGGTGGGGGAGAGTTTGGAAAGCTTGGCAAATCTCTAGCCGCCGTTCCAACGGGCGTCACCCTGAACTTGATTCAGGGTCCAGGGCCTGTCTTCGAGCTCCGACGCAGCGCGGGGCGCGAGGGCAGACTATGGATGCTGAAACAAGTTCAGCATGACGAGTTTAGGCGATAGATGTGGGGCATGACCGATGCACCTGCAACTCCGTCCACCCGCGAGTCGCCCCGCCCCGTCTCGGCGCGGCTCGATGCCGGCGATGCGCCATGGCCGCTGCGCCCGTGGATCATGGCGGCGATCTGCGCCGTCGCGGGACTGGCCTTTCATCATCTGATCGATCGCATATGGGACGCGCCCGCCGCGTCGGGGCGCAATGCGCTTGCGGCCTTCGTCGCGGTCGCGACGATCGTGTTCGTGCTGGGGGTCGAACGGCGCCGCTGGCATTGGGCTGCGGGCTTCGCCCTGCTTTGGGGCGCGGTGATCGGTCTCGTCACCTGGCATTCGGCGGGATATAACGCCAGCCATTCGCCGGTCGAATGGCCCTTCTGGTCGGGGATAGTCGCGGTGCTCGTCGCGACGCCGCTCTTCCAGACGCGGCGCGACGTCGCGCCCGACTGGCGTTTCTGGGCGCTGTGGCGGATGCCCTACGCGCGGATGCACGACCATGCGTGGACCGACGCGGTGATCGGCGCGGCGGCGCTCGCTTTCGTCGGGGTGAGCTTTCTGCTGACGGTGCTGATCGGCGAGATGTTCCACCTGATCGGTATCGACCTCATCCGCGACCTGCTCAACGACGAATGGTTCGGCTGGATGCTCGCGGGCGCGGCGTTCGGCGGTGCGGTCGGGCTGTTGCGCGAGCGTGACAGGCTCGTCGCGACGCTCCAGCGGCTGGTGATGATCGTGCTTGCGGTGCTCGCGCCGGTGCTCGCCGTGGCATTGGTCCTGTTCCTGCTGTCGCTGCTCGGCACCGGATTGCGAAAGCTGTGGGATGCGGGCTTTTCGACCGCGGCGTTGATGCTCGGCATTGCGGCCTTTGCCGTGCTGCTCGCCAATGCGGTGATCGGCAACGGAGCGGAGGATCGCTCCGAAAACCGGCTGCTGCACGGTGCGGCGGCGGTGCTTGCCGCTGCGGTATTGCCGCTCGCGGTCATCGCCGCGGTGTCGATGCGGCTGCGCATCCTGCAATATGGCTGGACGCCCGAGCGCCTGTGGGGCGTCATTGCGGTCGGGGTGGCGCTCGCTTATGGGATCGCGGGACTGATCGCGGTGGTGCGCGGCCGGCGCCTGTTCGACGAGGCGCTGCGCCCGCTGCAACAGAAGCTCGCGATCGGCCTGATGCTGCTCGCCGCGTTCCTGGCGCTGCCGATTCTCGATTTCGGCGCGATTTCTGCGCGCGACCAGTTGGCGCGGCTTCAGGCGGGGGCGGTTTCGGCCGATAAATTCGACTGGGCGGCGATGGCGTTCGATTTCGGTCCGGCCGGGCGGCGGGCGCTCGAGCGATTGGGGGCGTCGGGACCTGCGTCACGGGCCGACAAGGCGAAGGCCGCGTTGCGGGCGCAAAATCGCTGGGATATCACCGGACCGCGCGGGCCGGTTCTGTTGAAGCCTTTTGCCGAGCGGTTGCGTGTGATTCCGGCCGGGCAGGCCCTGCCACCCGCCGCACAGAAAGCGATCGAGGGCGGTTATATGTGCAGCCGCGCCGCCGCCTGCGTCGCGGTCCGGCTCGGCGACGATCGGATCGGCGTTCTGGGACAGGGCGAACCGGGCGCGGCGGTCGATTCCTATATCCTGACCCGTGACGAAAAGGGGCTGTGGCGGCAGGATGACGGTTTCTATCAGAAACCGGAAGCGCGGCCTGGCGTCGATCTGTCCAAGGCGAATATCGCGGTCGAGACGGTGCAGCGCCGCCGGATCGCGGTCGACGGGGTGCCCGAATCGGTGCCTTTCGAATAGCGCGCGCTTGATGCAGACGGGGCGGGGTGCTAGCGGCGCGGCGTCTCCCGTAAAGGCAGGATAAGAATGGCAATCGATCAGGCAACGGTAAGGAAAATCGCGTCGCTGGCGCGCATCGCGATCAGCGATGCGGAAGCGGCCGGACTCGAAGGCGAACTCAACAACATCCTCGGCTGGGTCGAGCAGCTCGGCGAGGTCGATGTGACCGGGGTCGAGCCGATGACCGCGGTGATCCCGAACACGCTGCGGCTGCGCGACGATGTCGTCGATGCCGACCCGCTGACCGGCGGGGGGCGCCGTGACGACGTCCTCGCCAACGCGCCCGAGCCGCAGCATGGCTTTTTCGGCGTGCCGAAGGTGATCGAATGATGCGCCTTGCCCTTTCTCCGTTCGCCCTGAGCTTGTCGAAGGGCCGTTTTTCTCTTCACCGTTCGACCAAGAAAGAACGGTGCTTCGACAAGCTCAGCACGAGCGGGTTTGGGAAATGACCGATCTTACGAATCTAACAGTAGCCCAGATCCGCGACGGCCACCGCGCGGGCGATTTTTCGGCCGTCGAGGTCGCCGAGGTATTCAACGCGAATGTCGCCGCGGCCAAGGCGCTCAACGCCTTCATCGTCGAGACGCCCGAGCTGGCGATCGAGGCCGCGAAGGTCGCCGATGCCGATCGCGCCGCGGGAACGCTGAAGCCGCTGTCGGGCGTGCCGATCGGGATGAAGGACCTGTTCGCGACGAACGGCGTCCAGACGACCGCCGCGAGCCATATGCTCGAAGGTTTCGTGCCGCGCTACGAATCGACCGTGTCGCAGAAATTGTGGGACGCGGGCTGCGGGATGCTCGGCAAGCTCAACCTCGACCAGTTCGCGATGGGCTCGTCGAACGAGACGAGCTATTTCGGCAACGTCATCTCGCCGTGGAAGCGCAACGACGGCGGGAATGCGGCGCTCGCGCCGGGCGGCTCGTCGGGCGGTTCCTCGTCGGCAATCGCGGCGCGGCTGTGCCCCGCGGCCACCGGCACAGACACCGGCGGCTCGATCCGCCAGCCCGCGGCCTTCACCGGTATCTCGGGGATCAAGCCGACCTATGGCCGCTGCTCGCGCTGGGGCATCGTCGCCTTCGCGAGCTCGCTCGATCAGGCGGGGCCGATGGCGCGCGACGTCCGCGACTGCGCGATCATGCTCGAGAATATGGCGGGCTTCGATCCCAAGGACGCGACGAGCCTCGACATGGCGGTGCCGAACTGGGAAGCGGCCTTGTCGAGCGACCTCGCCGGCAAGACCGTCGGCATTCCCAGGGAATATCGCCTCGAAGGCATCGACCCCGACATCGACGCGATGTGGGACGCCGGCATCGCGATGCTGAAGGATGCGGGGGCCGAAGTGGTGGAGATCAGCCTGCCGCACACCAAATATGCGCTGCCCGCTTATTATATCATCGCACCGGCGGAGGCATCGTCGAATCTCGCGCGCTATGACGGCGTGCGCTACGGTTTGCGCGACCTGCCGCAGGGTGCGGGGCTGCAGGACATGTACGCCGCGACGCGCGCCGACGGCTTCGGGCCGGAGGTGAAGCGCCGCATCATGATCGGCACCTATGTGCTCTCGGCGGGCTTCTACGACGCCTATTACACGCAGGCGCAAAAGGTGCGGACGCTGATCTCGCGCGACTTCACCGCGGCGTTCGAGACATGCGACGTGATCCTCGCGCCAACCGCGCCGTCGGCGGCGTTCGGGCTCGGCGAAAAGACGTCCGACCCGCTCGCGATGTATCTCAACGACGTGTTCGCGGTGCCCGCGAGCCTCGCCGGGCTGCCCGCGATGTCGGTCCCCGCCGCGCTGAACCGCGAAGGGCTGCCGCTGGGCTTGCAGATCATCGGTAAGGCGTTCGACGAGCAGGGCGTGCTCAACGCCGGGCTGGCTATTGAAGAGCGGGCGGGCTTTACGGCGCGGGCGGAGAAATGGTGGTAATTCAGCCGCGTGCCCCTGCGAAGGCAGGGGCCCATCTCCGGATGGTGCAAGGTTGAAGCGGCAGGTGATGGGTCCCTGCCTTCGCAGGGACACACTGAGGATTTGAATGATGTCTGACTATCGCATCAAGGGTGAAACCGGCGAGTGGGAGGTCGTGATCGGCCTCGAGGTCCATGCGCAGGTCACCTCCAACGCCAAGCTGTTCTCGGGCGCCGCGACGGCCTTCGGGGCTGAGCCCAACACGCAGGTCAGCCTCGTCGATGCCGCGATGCCCGGCATGCTCCCCGTGCCGAACCGCGAGTGCATCCGTCAGGCGGTGCGCACCGGCATGGCGATCAAGGCCGAGATCAACAAATGGTCGCGCTTCGACCGCAAGAATTATTTCTACGCCGATCTGCCGCAGGGTTACCAGATTTCGCAGCTCTATCATCCGCTTGTCGGCGAAGGCTCGCTGCATATCGAGGCCGATGAAAAGGCCGGAATCGCTGCCGACAAGGTGATCGGAATCGAGCGCATCCACGTCGAACAGGACGCGGGCAAGCTGATGCACGATCAGCATCCGACGATGTCCTTCGTCGACCTCAATCGCTCGGGTGTCGCGCTGATGGAGATCGTGTCGAAGCCCGACATGCGCTCGCCCGCCGAAGCCGGGGCCTATGTCCGCAAGCTGCGTGCGATCCTGCGCTATGTCGGCTCGTGCGACGGCAATATGGAAGAAGGCTCGATGCGCGCCGACGTCAACGTCAGCGTGCGCAAGCCCGGCGACCCCTTTGGCACGCGCACCGAGACGAAGAACGTCAACTCGGTGCGCTTCGTCATGCAGACGATCGAATATGAAGCGAAGCGCCAGGTCGAGGTGCTGGAGGCCGGCGGGACGGTCGATCAGGAAACCCGCCTCTTCAACCCCGACACCGGCACCACGCGCACGATGCGGTCGAAGGAAGACGCGCACGACTATCGCTATTTCCCCGATCCCGACCTGTTGCCGCTCGAGCTCGACGATGCGTTTTTGGCCGAGTGCCGCGAGTCCTTGCCCGAACTGCCCGATGCCAAGCGTGCGCGTTACCTGGGGCTGGGCATTTCGGCCTATAACGCCGACGTGCTGACCGCCGAGGTCGAAAATGCGCGCTGGTTCGACGCGCTGCTCGAAACCGGCGCCGAGCCCAAGGCGGCGGCGAACTGGGTGACGAGCGAGCTGTTCGGCGCGCTGAACCGGCTCGGCAAGGACATCGGCGACTGCCCGGTGACCCCGGCGCAGGCGGGCGAACTGCTCGGCCTCGTCGCCGACGGCACGATTTCGGGAAGCATCGCGAAGCAGGTGTTCGAGATCATGCTCGAAACCGGCGATGCCCCCGCGAAGATCGTCGAGGACAAGGGGCTGAAGCAGACGAGCGACACCGGCGCGATCGAGGCGGTGATCGCCGATGTGCTGGCGAACAACCCGAACCAGCTCGAACAGTATCGCGGCGGCAAGGAAGCCTTGTTCGGCTTCTTCGTCGGCCAGACGATGAAGGCGATGCAGGGCAAGGCCAATCCTCAGGTCGTGAACGAGCTGCTCAGGAAGGCGCTGGGCTGACGCGCGCCGCGGCGAATGACGGGGCGGGACCGATATCGCGCGGATTCGGGGCTTGCGGGGAACCCTTGCCGCGATAGGATGTGCGATATGGCTGCCAAGACGCTGAACCTCGACCAGTTCCTGCCCTATCGCCTGTCGATCGCGTCGAACGCGCTGTCGGAGCGGATTGCCGAAGAATATCAAAGCCGGTTCGGGCTCAAGATCCCCGAATGGCGGCTGATGGCGGTGCTCGGCGAAGGCCGGCCCAAGACGCAGCGCGAACTCGTCGCCGCGACGCGGATGGACAAGGTGACGGTGAACCGCGCGGCAAAGGCGCTCGCCGACCGCCAGCTTATCGCGCGGCAGGCGCACGAGGCCGATGGGCGCTCGCACCATCTGGCGCTCACCGCGACCGGGCGCTCGCTCTACGATGCGATCGGTCCCGCCGCGCTCGCGACCGAGGAACGGCTCGAATCGCATATCAGCGCCGCCGAACGCCGGACGCTGATGGCGATCCTCGCAAAGCTGATCAAAGCCGCCGAAGACTATGATTGAGCCGCGCTACCGCGCCGCGCCGCCGGAGGCGCTGCGCGTCGAGCCGTTGGGCGATCTGACCGCGATCTTCGACCGCCGGTCGGTCCAGACGCACCTCGTCGTTTCGCCGATGCACGAAATATTGGCGGCGATGGGCGACGAACCCTGCGACGCGGCGACCCTCGCCGCGCGGCTTGCCGCCGAATTCGAGGTCGAAGCCGAGGGCGATGTCGGCGCCATCGTCGCCGAACGTTTGCACGAACTCGCCGCGCTCGGACTGGTCGCCCCGGCGTGAGGCACAGCACGCGCATCGCGGTCGGTCCGGTGCAATTTCGTGTCGGCAGCGATTGGGCAGCGCCGGTCGCGGCGCTCGACCGGCTTTATGCTGCATATCCGAACGACTCCGCTCGCCCCGCCGATGCGACGGTGCGGTTGTTCGCGGCACGGCCGTGGCGACGCTGGCTCCGCCCGTCGGTGCATATCGGCGGCGACTATGTCGTTCCCGACGCATTGCCGCTGCCGCTTTCGATGGGTCTGCTTGCGGCCGAAATGGGGATGAATTTGCAGGTCGCGCTCGGCTGGCGCCGCCACCTGCTGCTGCATGCGAGCGCGGTCGCGCGGGATGGACGCGCGGTGATCATGTCGGGGGCCTCGGGATCGGGAAAATCGACCCTCGCGGCGCTGCTCGGCGAAGGCGACTGGCGCCTTATGGGCGATGAATTCACGCTGATCGCGCCCGACAGCGGCGACGCTTTCGCCTTTCCGCGCGCGGTGAGCCTGAAAAACCAGGCGATTGCCGAACTGGCCGGGCGGGTCGACCCGGAGCGGCTCGGGCCGTTGCTCGCGGGCACGCCCAAGGGCGACATCCGTCACCTGGTCCCGCGCGCGAACGCGATCGAGGCGATGCACGAGCCCGCACGGCCCGCCTTGCTCCTTTTCCCGCGCTTCGGCGGCGACGTGGCGATCGAACCGATGGGCGCGGGCGAGGCGTTCGTGCGGCTGACCGAGGCGTCGACGAACTATATCGCGCTCGGCGAGGCTGGCTTCGACGCGCTGACGCGGCTGGTGCGCGAGGTGCCGGCGTTCGCCATTGCCTATCCCGACAGCGCGAGCGGCATGACCCTGGTCGAAGACTTGTGGGCGGAGGCGGTGCGGTGAGCGCGATGCAGGTCTTGGCCGAGCTGTTTGCCGGACGCCGCGATCCGGCCGGGCTGATCCCGCGCGACTGGGACGGGGTGATCGGTGTGGCACGCGCGGAGGCAATGCTGGCGACGCTTGCGCACCGGCTGGCCGATGCGGTGCTTCCCGGGCCGGTCGCCTCCTTGCTCGCCGACCAGCGCCGCGCCGCTGCGGTGGCGACGAAGCAGGCGCTGTGGGAGGCCGAGATGGCGCGCCGCGCGCTCGCGCCCGAACGGATCGAATTCGTGCTGCTGAAAGGCACCGCCTATGCCGCCGCAGGCCTCTCTTGCGCGGTGGGACGGCAGATCGGCGATCTCGACATTCTCGTCGGCTGGCAGGATCTGGCGCGCGCCGAAAATGCGCTGCTCAAGGCGGGGTGGGAGTGGGTGAAGTCCGACCCCTATGACGACGCCTATTATCGCGAACATATGCACGAGCTGCCGCCGCTCATTCACGGGGGCCGCGACCGCATGATCGACGTTCACCACACGATCCTGCCGCGCACGCACCGCAAGACGCCCGATCCGCTCGCGATGCTCGCCGATGCGGTACCGACTGCGGACGGATTTGCGGTACTGTGCCCGACCGACATGGTCTGCCACTGCGCCGCGCACCTGCTCGCCGATGGCGATCTACAGGGGGGGCTGCGCAACCTGTGGGACTATCATCGCCTCGTCAGCGATTTCGCCGCCGCCGATCCGGGGTTCTGGGGAAAGCTCGACGGACGCGCCGACCAGCACGGGCTGCGCAGCGAAGTACGCCGCGCGGCGCGGCTCGCCCGCGACCTCTATGGCACGGCGCTGCCCTCGGGATGGGATAGCCACGACAGGACCGACGGCTGGTTCCGCCGCCGGCTGCTCGCGCGCGACGATTGGGGGCGGCCGAGCGATTTCCTGCTCCAGCAGGCGTTCTACATCCGCTCGCACTGGCTGCGCATGCCGCCGGCGATGCTCGCGCGCCATTTGTGGACCAAATGGCGCAAGGGTCACAATCCGGCGAGCAGCGGCACCAGCTCGGCATAGTCGCCGATAACATGGTCGGCGCCCAGCGGCTGAGCGGGGGCGTGAACCGCGGCAAAGCGCACCTCGACGCTGACCGTACCGGCGCCGCGCGCCGCCATGACGTCATAGATGCTGTCGCCGACAAAGGCGGCGCGCCCGCCGCCGCACGCCTCGATCATCGCAAGGATCGGCGCGGGGGAGGGCTTGGCCTTGCCGGGGCCAAGCGTGTCGCCGCCGATGATCGCCGCCATGCGGTCGGCCAGTCCGATTTCGGCCAGCAGGATCCGCGCCAGGCGCTCGAGCTTGTTGGTCATCACCGCGGTCTTCACGCCGAGCGCCGCGAGCCGGTCGAGCGCTTCGATCACGCCGGGGAAGGGGCGGCTGTGCACCGCGATATGCGCCTCGTAATAGCGGAGCAGTTCGTCATAGAGATGCGCCTGATCGGCAGGCGCGCCGCCCGTGGCGGCCAGCGCCTGGTCGAGCAGGTGCGCGCTGCCCAGCCCGGTCATCGGCCGCACCTCCTCGACGCCGAGCGGCGGGCGCCCTGCCAGCCCGAGCGCATGGTTCAGCGCGGCCGTAATGTCGCCCGCGGTGTCGGAGAGCGTGCCGTCGAGGTCGAAGCCGACGATGGCGAAGGGAAAATCGTGCATCGCGGGCGACATGCCGCGTCGCTATGGAATCCGCAAGGATTTGCTGGCATGGCAGCGCGCATGAGCAACGCGATCGCCGCCGTCATCCTCGCCGCGGGCAAGGGCACCCGCATGAAGTCCGACCTGCACAAGGTGCTGCACCCGATCGCCGGGCGTCCGATGCTGATGCACCTGATGGCGAGCGTCGACGAACTGTCGCCGACGAAAAAGGTGGTCGTCGTCGGCGACCGGGCCGACCAGCTCGAAGCCGCGTTGAACGGGACCGCCGCGCTTGCGGTGCAGGAGCCGCAGCTCGGCACCGGCCATGCCGTGCAACAGGCCGAAACGGCGTTGTCGGGTTTCGACGGCGACGTTCTGATTCTCTATGGCGACGTGCCGTTCGTGCCGTCGGCGACGATGCGTGCGATGATCGAACGGCTCAACGCACCCGACGCGCCGGCGGTCGTCGTTCTCGCGTTCGAGCCCGCCGACCCGCTGCAATATGGCCGTGTCATCACCGAAGGCGACCGCGTGGTAAAGATGGTCGAGCACAAGGACGCGACCGACGCCGAGCGCGCGGTACGGCTGTGCAATTCGGGGCTGATGGCGGCGAAGGCGCGCGACCTGTTCGCATTGCTCGCGCGCGTCACAGACGACAACGCGGCGAAGGAATATTATCTCGTCGACATCGTCAACATCGCCAATGCCGACGGGCGGCATTGTGCCGTTGCGAGGACGGACCCGGCCGACGTCGCCGGGATTAACAGCCGCGCCGAACTCGCCGCCGCCGAGGCGCAGTGGCAGGCGTTCAGGCGCGAGGAGGCGATGGCGGGCGGCGCCTCGCTGCGCGCGCCCGAAACCGTCTGGTTTTCCTGGGATACCGAGCTTGGCCGCGACGTGACGATCGAGCCCAATGTCGTCTTCGGCCCCGGGGTGAAAATCGCCGACAATGTCATCGTCAAGGCCCATAGCCATATCGAGGGTGCAACGATTGCGACGGGGTGCGAAGTCGGCCCGTTCGCGCGCCTCCGCCCCGGCACGATCCTCGGCGAAAAGGCGAAGATCGGCAATTTCGTCGAGACCAAGAAGGCCGAACTCGGCAAGGGGGCCAAGGCCAATCACCTGAGCTATCTCGGCGACGTCAGCGTCGGGGCGAACGCCAATATCGGCGCCGGCACGATCACCTGCAATTACGACGGCTATTTCAAATATCGCACCGAGATCGGGGAAAACGCCTTCATCGGATCGAACAGCGCGCTTGTCGCGCCGGTCAGGATCGGGCGCGAAGCGATCGTCGGGGCGGGCAGCGCGGTGACGCGCGACGTCGCCGACGGCGAACTGCGGCTCGTGCGCGGCGAACAGCTCGTCAAGCCGGGCTGGGCCGATCGTTTCCACGACGCGATGCGCAAGAAGAAGGCGGAGAAATAGGCACATGGCGGCGCCGACCCTGGCGACCGGTCGCCTGGTGCTGCGCCAGCTGCGGCACGACGATGCCGAAGCGCTTTTCCCCGTCCTCTCCGACGCCGAGGTGATGACCTGGTGGTCGAGCGGTCCGCACGCCACGGTCGACGAAACGCGCGATTATCTGCGCTTCAACGCCGCCGAGGGAGAGGGGCATCTGTGCTGGGCGATCACGCTCGCGGGCGATGACACGGCGCTTGGCTGGGTGATCCTGATCGAGCGGCGCGAAGGCGTCGCGGAAGTCGGCTATATCCTCGCGCGCGGGCATTGGGGCCGCGGGATCGCGCGCGAGGCGGTCAAGGAAATCATCGACTTCGGGTTTGAACATCTGGGCCTAAGGCGTATCTACGCCGACACCGATCCCGACAATTCGGGATCGATCGCGCTGCTCGAGCGACTGGGATTCCAGCGCGAAGGGCGGCTTCGCGGCGAATGGCTGACCCACATCGGGGTGCGCGATTCGCTGATCTTCGGGATGTTGCAGGGTGAACGGCCGGCTTGAGTCTTCGCTTTGGGGTACCCCCTTCCAACGGGAGACATGACTATGAGCGATCGCTACGACGGCAAATCTTTCCTGATTCTGATAGACGCCTGGGTGCTCGATGCGATCGGTCACCTTGACGCCGACTGGCAGGCGACGGTCGCCGCGATGGAGCCACAGCTGCAACAGACCTTTGGCGGCACCGGCACGTGGCAGGACATCGTCGCCGAGCAGATGAAGTTTCCCGCCGACCTCGGCGGGCAGATCGAGCGCATCTGGCTGGACGGCAAGGCACGGTTCGAGGAAGCGCGCGGCGAGGCGCCCGACCCGGTGGCCTTTGCGCAAATGTTCGTCGACAAGAATTTCCAGCGCGCCGAATGACCCGCGCGGGGCGCCTTGCCTACGCCGCGAGCGCGCTCGTGGCGTGGGGCGCCCTCGCGCTGCAATTCGCGCTGCTGGCGGCTCAGTTCGTGCAGGAGGGGCACTCGCTTGCCGCGGCGTTATGGCGGTTCCTCGGCTTTTTCACGATCCTGACCAACCTCTTTGTCGCGATCGTCGCCACCGCGGCGGCGCTCGCTCCCGCCCACAGATTGGCTTCGCCGCGCATCCGCTTCGCCGCACTCGTTGCGATCCTGCTCGTCGGCCTCATTTATTCGCTCGCCCTTCGGCACATCTGGTCGCCCGAGGGGTGGCAGGCGATTGCCGACCACGCGCTTCATGACGCGTCGCCCGTCGCGTTCCTCGTCGCCTGGCTGGTCGGGTCGCATCGCCGGCTCGCATGGCGCGACGCGGGCGGCGCGCTGCTCTTTCCCTTCGCCTATTTCGTCTATGCGATGGCGCGGGGGGCCGTCGACGGCTGGTATGCCTATTATTTCCTCGATCCGTCACAGCTCGGGGCGCTTCAGATGGGGGGCAGTTTCGTGGCGATCCTGGGCGCGACCCTCTTTCTCGCGCTGCTTCTGATCGCCGCCGACCGGACATTATCGCCGGCGACGACTTGATTTGATATCAATATATGATATCAAGATAGCATGCGCTTTCTTGCAGATTTGCCCGACGATCATGTCGAATGGCTCGATGCCGAGGCGGCGGCGCAAGGTGTATCGCGCGCCGAGCTCGTCCGGCGGGCGGTCGCCGCCTATCGCGCCGAAGCGTCGGTGGATGCCATCGATCGCGCATTCGGCCTCTGGAAGGACCGCGACGACGTCGGCGACGGGTTGAAATTCCAGCGCCGCCTGCGGGGCAAGCGCGAATGATCGACGCGCAGTTCGACAGCGACATCCTGATCGACGCGCTCAACGGCATCGATGCCGCGCGGGTCGAGATCCGCCGCGCCGGCCGCAAGAGCATAAGCCGGATCAGCTGGACCGAAGTCATGGCCGCCGCCGATTCCCGGACGCTGCGCGCGGTCGAGGCCTTTCTCGGCTGCTTCCGGGTGGAAGAGGTCGGCGACGCGGTCGCACGCCGGGCGGCGGCGCTGCGCGCCGAGCGCAAGGGGCTGACGCTGTGCGATGCGATCGTCCTGGCGACGGCGCAAATCGGCGGACGCATCCTCGTTACACGCAATATCAAGGTGTTTCCGGCAGCAATGCCGGGTATTCGCATCCCCTACACGCTCTGAACGAAAGCCAAGACCCATGTGCGGAATTATCGGAATCATCGGCCGGGACCAGGTGGCGGACCGCCTCGTCGACGGGCTCAGGCGCATGGAGTATCGCGGCTATGATTCGGCCGGGGTTTGCACGGTCGAGGACGGCGCGTTGATCCGGCGCCGCGCCGAGGGCAAGTTGAACAATCTGGTCAGGGAACTCGCGGGCAATCCGGCGCCCGGAACCGTCGGCATCGCCCATACGCGCTGGGCGACCCACGGAGCGCCGACGACCAGCAACGCGCACCCGCATGCGACGGGTGACGTTGCACTCGTCCACAACGGAATTATCGAGAATTTCAAGCCGCTGCGCGAGGCGCTGACCGCGCGCGGCCGCACATTTGAAAGCGAGACCGATACCGAGGTCGTCGCGCACCTCGTTTCCGAACAGGTAGAGGCGGGCAAGTCGCCGCAGGAGGCGGTGCAGGCGGTGCTGCCGCAACTGCGCGGCGCTTTCGCGCTGGCGATCGCCTTTCGCAGCCATCCCGACCTGCTCATCGGCGCTCGGCTCGGCTCGCCACTCGTCGTCGGCTATGGGGACGGGGAGACCTATCTTGGTTCGGACGCGCTGGCGCTTGCCCCGCTGACTCAGAAAATCGCCTATCTGGAGGAAGGCGACTGGGTCGTCATTACTCGCGATGGCGCGCAAATCTACGATGCCGGCAACAATCCCGCGACGCGTGAGATTACCACGTCGGGCGTCACGGCCGCGGCGGTGGAAAAAGGCAATTATCGCCACTTCATGCAAAAGGAGATCTTCGAGCAGCCGACGGTGGTTGCGCAGACGCTCGCTTCCTACATCCGCCCGCTCGAACAGACGGTCGCGCTGCCGCAGATGGATTTCGACCTGGCCGGCATCGACCGCATCACCATCGTCGCGTGCGGTACCAGCTTCTATGCCGGGATGGTCGCCAAATACTGGTTCGAAACCTTCGCGCGCGTTCCCGTCGACATCGATGTCGCGTCGGAGTTCCGCTATCGCGACCCGGTGCTGCAACCCGGCGGGCTCGCGCTCTTCATCTCGCAGTCGGGGGAGACCGCCGACACGCTTGCCGCGCTGCGCCACTGCAAGGCCGCGGGACAGACGATCGCGGTCGTCGTCAATGTTCCGACCAGCAGCATGGCGCGCGAAGCCGACCTGCTGCTCCCGACCCATGCCGGGCCAGAGATCGGGGTCGCCTCGACAAAGGCCTTTACGTGCCAGCTTGCGGTGCTGGCGGCGCTCGCGGCGCACCTCGCGCTCAAGAAGGGCAAGCTGGCGGTCGGGGACGAGCGCGATATCGTCCGGCATCTGATCGAAGCACCCGCCGCACTCAATGCCGCGCTCGGCCATGACGAGGACATCGCCGCAATGGCGCATCTTGTCGCGCCGGCGCGGGACGTGCTCTATCTCGGTCGCGGTCCCGATTATCCGCTCGCGCTCGAAGGGGCGCTGAAGCTCAAGGAAATTTCCTATATCCACGCCGAGGGCTATGCCTCGGGCGAGATGAAGCACGGCCCGATCGCGCTGATCGACGAAGCGGTGCCGGTGATCGTCCTCGCGCCCAGCGGTCCGCTGTTCGAAAAGACGGTCAGCAACATGCAGGAGGTGATGGCGCGCGGCGGCAAGGTCGTCCTCATCAGCGATGCGGAGGGGCTGTCCGAGGCCGGCGATGGCTGCATGGCGACAATCGAAATGCCCAAGGTCCACCCACTGATCGCGCCGCTCGTCTATGCGGTGCCGGTGCAACTGCTCGCTTATCACGTCGCGGTGGCAAAGGGGACCGACGTCGACCAGCCGCGCAACCTGGCAAAGTCGGTGACGGTGGAGTGACGCCCGCCGCCATCATTTTCGATTTCGACGGCGTGGTCGCCGACAGCGAGGTTCGCGCGAACCGGACGCTCGCCGAAAGCCTGAGTGCGATCGGGCTGCCCACGACCTATGAGGACTGCCTGCGCGACTATTATGGTCATAACTGGCAGGAGACGCAGCGGCGGATCGAGGCGCGCTTCGGGCGGTCGCTTCCCGCCGACTTTCGCGAACGGCACCGCGAGCGGGCACGGGCTCGTTTTGCGGAAGGGTTCGGGCCGGTGCCGGGGGCGCCGGAATTTCTGGCGACGCTCGGCACGATGCCGCGCGCGATCGCTTCGTCGAGCAGTCCCGACTATATCGCCATGTCGCTCGACCGCTTCGACCTTGCGCATCATTTCGGCGCGCATGTCTACAGCGCCGATGGTTGGGCGCGCGGCAAGCCGCACCCCGACATCTATCTGGCCTCGGCAGAAGGGCTGGGGGTCGATCCGGCGCAATGCCTTGCGATCGAGGATTCGCCGACCGGTGCGCAGGCGGCCCTCGCAGCCGGCATGACCGTGATCGGCTTTTGCGGTGCGGGCCATATCGCCGACCGCGCCGCGCACGGCGCGATGCTGCGCGACGTCGGGGTGCACCATGTCGCGCATCGCTTCGACGAGATCGCCGTTAACGCCTGACGTTCGGCGGCGGCGGACCGACGCCGGAGAAAAACCGCTGTCCTGCAAGGCATTGGTCGGTTAGCCTGCCTGTCGAGGCGAAGGCCGGCCGGACTGATGCGCAACCTTCGCACGCGATGCGAATTGCGAGTGAAGTTGCGCAGTTTTCCGTGCCCTTTCGTGAAGCCCTGAAGGAGAGAGACGATGTGCGATGCAATCACCGAAGCCGACCTCGACCGGGCAGGGTTGCCGGTGCGGCGACGCGCATTCGGGGCGCTCGTCGGCGCCGGGGCGATCGCTTCGATGCTGCCCACGGCGGCGTGTGCGGCGGGCGCGGTAAAGGGTCGCGACGTCAGCATCGCGACCGAGGACGGGACAGTCGACGCCTATTATGTCGCGCCGGGCGAGGGTACGCACCCCGGCGTGTTGATGTGGCCCGATATCCGCGGCCTGCGCCCCGCCTTTCGCCAGATGGCCGACCGGCTCGCGGGTGACGGCTATGCGGTGCTGTGCGTCAATCCCTTCTATCGCTGGGCAAAGGCGCCGGTGGTCTATTCGGGGCATGATTTCGACGATCCGGGCGTGCGCGACACGCTGTTCGGCTATCTGCAAAAGCTCGACAAGGCCGCGGTGCAAAGCGACGCGAAGGCGCATCTCGCCTTTCTCGACGAACAGAAGGAAGTCGATGCGGACCGCAAGCTCGGCACCGTCGGCTATTGCATGGGCGGTCCGATGACGATCTGGACCGCGTCGCTGAGGCCCGACCGCGTCGCTGCGGCGGCAAGTTTTCATGGCGCGCGCGTCGCGACCGACGCCTCCGACAGTCCGCACCTGCTGATCCCCGAGACCAAGGCGGGCTATCTTTTCGCGATCGCCGATAACGACGACCAACAGGACCCCGCGTCGAAAGACCGCCTGAAAGCCGTGCTCGACCCCCGTCCCGAATGGCATGAGGTGGAAGTCTACAAGGGCGCTCTCCACGGCTGGTGCCCGCCCGACGGTCGCGCCTATGACGAGGACGCGGCGGAGAAAGGCTGGGGCCGGATGCTCGCGCTGTACCAGGCGACGCTTTGAAGCGTTCGCGGCGGGCCTGTGGGCAGGGCGCCACCGTGAGCCGGAATGCCCGCTTATGCGCGTGTTTGACCCGCGAGGCGGGATCCAATTTATCACGCTAGATTATGCGCTTGCGGGAAAGGTGCGCGGCGCTTAGCGTCGGCCGATGCGGGATATAACGCGACTTGATGCGATCGACATGGTCCCGCAGGTCCGGGCGACGACCGTGCAATGGATCGTCGCCCTTGGCATGGTGGCTTTTGCGATCGCCAGCCGCCTGCTTGTCGACCTGCTTTTCCCCGGAGCGGCGCCCTATGCGATCAACGTGCCCGCGGTACTCGCCGCGACGCTGATCGGCCGGCTCCGCGCCGGGATGATCACCCTGGTCCTGACGTCGATTATCACCTGGTATGCAGTAGTGCCGATCCAGTTCAGCTTCCGGTTCCTCGCACCGTCGGATGCGCCGCGAACGCTGGTGAACATCGCCACCAGCCTGATCCTCGTGCTGCTTGCCGAGTTCGGGCGTCGCAGTTTCCGCGACCTGCTGCACGAGCGGGAGGCGCGTATCGACGAACGCGACATGCTGCTGCGCGAGGTCGATCACCGGGTAAAGAATAATCTTGCGGTGCTGGCGAGCCTGCTACGTCTGCAACAGCGCGAAACGCCCCACGACGAGGTACGGATCGCGCTGGAAAAGGCGGCGAACCGGGTCCACAGTCTCGCGGCGGCCTATGAAAATCTTCACTATGACGGCGGCGACGTTGCGGTGGTGCGGCTCGACGAATTTCTCGACCGACTGTGCCGGTCGCTTGCCCAGGCGCTGGCAATTGGCGACAGCGTAAGGATCGTCGTCACCGCGGACCGCTGCCTTCTGGCCCGCGACCGCGCCTCTGCGGTAGGGCTGTTCGTGAACGAAGCGGTCACGAACGCGGTGAAGCATGCGTTCGCCGCCCGTCCCGGCGGGACGATCCGCGTGAGTTTGAAAGGCGACCAGGGTCATGCGACTCTGACCGTGGCGGACGACGGGGTCGGACTGCCCGACGGCGACATTCGCGACGGGGCGAAGGGCCACAAGTATCTGGAAGCCTTTGCGACGATCGCGCGCGCGCGGATGACATCGGATAGCGACGCAACGGGAACCTGCTACACGCTGACCCTCGACGAGATGCCTTGAGGGGTTATCCCATCGGGTAGAGAATGTCCTTGCCCACCTGATGAAGCGATTTCATCACATCGTCGCCAAGTACCAGGTCCATCGCGTCGAGGATGGGATCGAGCTGACCTTCGGCGCTGACCCCGACTATCGTCGAGGCAACGAAATCATGTTGTTTCGACCAGGCGGTCGCCATCGTCACCGGATGCAGCCCCGCCTCTTCGGCAATCGCCAGATAGCGTTCGGTCGCGGCCAGGCTCTTGTCGTTGACGAAGCGGCGGCCCATCGCCGCCTGTCGACCTTCCATCGCCAGATAGCGCGAGAAGCGGGCGCCTTCCGGTTTGGCCCCGCCCTGATATTTCCCCGACAACACGCCGCCGGCGAGCGGCGAATAGGGGATCAGGCTGACGCCTTCCTGGCGGCATATCTGCGCCAGATCGTCCTCGAAGCGACGGTTGTTGAGGCTGAAATTATTCTGGATCGTGTGGTAGCGTGCAATGCCCAGCTTTTCCGACGCTGCGAGCGATTTCATAAGCCCCCAGCTTGTTTCGTTCGAGCAGCCGAGGATACGCACCTTGCCCTCGCGCACCAACTCGTCGAGTGCGTCCATCATCTCGTCATAGGGCGCGTCATGGTCGGGCCAGTGCGTCTGATAGAGGTCGACATAGTCGGTCTGGAGCCGGGTCAGGCTGCCTTCGATCGCGGCGCGGATATGGTGACGATCGAGCGCCGTGGTGCCGCCGCGGCACGGCGACTTGAACCAGACGTGGCTCGGGCCCGACACCTTGGTGGCCAGGATGATCGCGTCGCGGTTCTTGGTCTTCAGCCAGCGCCCGACGATCTCTTCGGTTCGTCCGACCCACTTGGCGTCGGGCGGGACCGGATAGCCTTCCGCGGTATCGTAGAAATTGATCCCCGCTTCGAAACAGCGATCGAGAACCCGGAAAGCGGCCGCTTCGTCGGTCTGGCTGCCAAAGGTCATCGTTCCCATGCAGATGTCGGACACATGGATGGCGCTCTGGCCGAGGCGGCGGCTTTTCATGGGCTCTCTTCTCCGGTCGCTTGTGGGCGGGAGCCCGTCCATAGGTTGCAAGGCGCAACCTTGCAATCGAGCAAAGGGTCAGAGCAGCAGTGCCAGCGAGCCGACGAGCAGCGCAGCCATCGTCCAGTTGAACGCACGCAGCCGCCCCGCCGTCGACAGCCAGCCGCGCAGCGCGGTCCCCATCACTGCCCATGTGCTGCAAGAGGGGAGGTTGATGACGCCGAAGACGAGCGCGACGAGCGCGATCGCGGAGAGATTGCGGTCGGGCGCGTACAGCGCGATCGCGGTCAGCGCCATCGACCAGGCCTTGGGATTGACCCACTGGAAGAGCATGGCCTGCACAAAGCTCATCGGCTTGCCGCCCGTGCCGCTCCGGGTTTCGGGGGGCGCCGCGTTCGCGATCTTCCACGCGAGCCAGAGCAGATAGGCGATACTCACGGCCTTCAGAATCGTGCCGAGCGCCGGGAAGAGATCGAAAAGCCCCATCAGCCCGACACCGACCAACAGGATCATCAGCATGAAGCCAAGTCCGACGCCAAGCGCGTGCGGTACGGTCCGGCGCAGGCCGAAATTGGCGCCGGATGCCATCAGCATCATATTGTTCGGCCCGGGCGTGATCGACGAGACAAAGGCGAAAGCCGAAAGGGCGAGGAGAGCGGTCTGGTTCATAAGACGCAATATAATGGCGATTATAACGCAACGGATTGCAAAGATGGCGGTCAATGCTCTATAATTTGCAATTAATGAGCAATATGGACGCAATTGATCGCAATATATTGCGGGAATTGTCGCGCGACGGGCGCGTGTCCAATATCGAACTCGCCGATCGCGTGGGCCTGTCGCCCTCGGCCTGTCTGCGGCGCGTGCAGGAGTTGGAGCGCCGGGGGGTCATCCAGGGCTATCGCGCGGTACTCGATCCGGCGAAGCTGGGGCTCGGCTTCATCGCCTATGTTACCGTCGGTCTGTCGTCGCACACCAAGGCGTCGCAGGCAGGGTTCGAGGCGGCGATGGCCGAGGCGCCCGAGGTGCGCGAATGCCACAATATCACCGGCACGATCGAATATTTGCTGCGCGTCGAGACCGAAAATCTCTCCACTTACAAGCATTTCCATACCGAAGTGCTCGGCGTGCTGCCGCAGGTTCATTCGATCACCACCTATGTGCTGATGGATTCGCCGAAGGATGAGCGGGCGTAAGCGACAGACCCCTCCTCTGAAGAGGAAGGGCTTTGCGCCTTGAACCGCCGCCCCACCCACCGCATATCGGTTTCATGCCGAAACTTTCCTTCCTCGACCTCGTGCCCGTCACCGACACCGGCACGATCGCCCAGTCGCTTGCCAATGCTGCGGACCTCGCGGTGCATGCCGAAGCTCTGGGCTATCATCGATACTGGGTGGCCGAACATCACGGCATGACGGGCATCGCAAGCGCGGCGACCGCGGTGGTGCTCGCGCATATCGGCCACGCCACGAAGAGCATTCGTATCGGCGCGGGCGGGATCATGCTGCCCAATCATGCGCCGATGGTGATCGCCGAACAGTTCGGGACGCTTGAGGCCCTGTTCCCGGCGCGCGTCGACCTGGGGCTCGGCCGCGCGCCGGGGTCGGATCAGCGCGTCGCGCAGGCGCTGCGGCGCACGCTGGCTAGCGACGAGCGACAATTTCCGCAGGATGTCGTCGAATTGCAGGCATTCCTTGCCGGCGACGAGCAGCTCGGCATTCGTGCGGTGCCGGGGGCGGGTACGCGTGTACCGCTGTGGATTCTGGGGTCGAGCCTGTTCGGCGCGCAGCTCGCGGCCGCGCTCGGGCTCCCCTATGCGTTCGCCAGCCATTTCGCACCCGACGCGCTCGACGAGGCGCTCGACATCTATCGCCGCCAGTTCAAGCCTTCGGAACAGCTGTCGGAACCCTATGCGGCGGCGGCCTTCAACGTTTTCGCGGCCGACACGCGCGAGGAGGCCGAACTTCTGGCCTCGTCGCAGCAACAGGCGTTCGTTGCCCTGCGCACCGGAAATCCGGGCAGGATGAAGCCGCCGCTTGCGGGCTACAAGGACAGTTTGCCGCCGAATGCCCGCGCAATACTCGACCACGTCCTTCAATGCTCGGCGATCGGCACGTCCGAGGACGTCCGCCAGGGACTTAAGGAATTCGGCGAACGCACCGGGGTCGACGAGGTGATCGTCGCCTCGTCGATGTATGACCCCGCGGCTCGCAAGCATTCGCTCACGCTCGCGATGGAGGCGGCGTCTTCGCTTTAGGAACTCGGGCTACGCCGGCGGGTCCTGCGGTTCGGGACGAAAGCTGAGGCTGGCGAGACGCCACGCGTGCTCGGGGGGCATCAGGTCTTCGGCCTTGGGCACCGGATCGGGGGAGGGGCAATCGACCTCTGCCGCTATATAGCGTCCGGTCTCGCGCAGCCGCACACTCACATCGCCATAGCGGTCCCTGAGCGTCTCGAGCAGCCTGTCCGCATCTTCAGAGATTGCGTTCGAGGCCAGCTCTCGCGGGGTGCCGTCGGCCAGTTCGGCGACCGCCTGACGCAGTGCGCCGACCGCGTCCTTTACGATCGATGCGGCGATAAACAGCGCGGCGGTCGAATCGGCCCACCACCAGCCCAGTCCGATTCCCAGGATTCCGGCGATCCCGGCGAGCCCCGTCTGCCAGTCGGCCTTTTGCATCAACGCGTCGGTATGAAGCACCTTGTCCTTGATGCGTTCGGCCACGGGCTGCTTGATCCGGCCGAGAATGATCGGCGGCACGACGGAATAGAGGAGCGCGCCGATCATCAGCCAGCCGAGCCATATCGTATGGCCGAACAGCGTGACGCCGCCGACCGTCGGATGCTCCTGCCGCAACAGGGTGGTCGCGCTTTCATAGATCAGGAACGCTCCGACCGAGAGCAGCGCGGTTGCGGCGATCAGGAAGGCCAGGCTGTTGCCGCGGCGATAGCCGAACGGAAAGCGGCGGTTGGGTTGGCGCCGTTCCCAGCGCACCGCGAGCAGGAAGACGACCGCGGGAACCAGGCTCAACACATCCTCGATGACCGCCGATTTCATCGCCTGGCTGGCCCCCATCGTAAGCCACATGAGGAGGACGACCCCCGCCATCCAGAACAAGGTCCACCACTCGAGCCGTTCGCCGTGGCGCACATCGTCGGCGATCACGTCGGGGATGCCGCCATGCAGGCTCATTGGGCCGACCCGGCGACGAGGCGGTCGGTCGCGAGCACCAGCGCATTCTCGCCGTTGCGCCGGGCGATGCGCAGCACGGGATGCCGGCCGTCGCTCGGCTCGGTCCGGCCGACCGCCTTCGACAGCGCGATGTCGGTTTTCCAGGGCGATGCCTTGGCGAAATGGCCGACGACGGCATCGATCCGCCCGTCCTCCAGTCCGCGCAGCGCATGTTCGCCATGCGTTTCGACTTTGGCGATCCGCGCACCATGGACGCGAGCATAGTCGGCAAGCAGGGCAAGCGCCGGGGCCGCATCGGGCGTGTCGGGCATCACGGCCACCCGCATTCGCCCGCTCGCTTCGATCCGGTCGGTGGTCCCCGCGGCATCGCGCGGCATCGTGTCGCATGCCGC
This sequence comes from Sphingopyxis sp. CR5, assembly GCF_059693785.1. NCBI lineage: Bacteria > Pseudomonadati > Pseudomonadota > Alphaproteobacteria > Sphingomonadales > Sphingopyxidaceae > Sphingopyxis > Sphingopyxis sp. CR5. The sequence goes on from NZ_JCATIE010000007.1 coordinate 233,414, forward strand.
AAGCGCGAGCGGGAGGATAAGGAAGGGCAGCAGGCGGAGCATCGCGGGTGATACGCCGTCGCCCCGGCTTGGTTGCATGGGTCGCCGCGCCGCCGTGTTGACGCGGCTTCGGCAGCGGCAGTATAGGAGCGGCCCAATCATGGGCGGCCCGGATGGGGTCGCCTTTTTGCTTTATCTGTTCACGAAAGGTGCAAGCCATGTCGATCACGCCGCTGATGCCCGTCTATCCCCGGTGCGGTGTGCGTCCGGTGCGCGGCGAGGGAGCCTATCTGATCGGCGAACGCGACGAGCGCTACCTGGACTTCGCGAGCGGGATCGCGGTGAACCTCCTCGGCCACGGGCATCCGCACCTGACGCAGGCGATCCAGGAGCAGGCGGCGACGCTGATGCACGTATCCAACCTCTATGGCAGCCCGCAGGGCGAAGCCTTTGCGGCGCGGCTCGTGAACAACACATTCGCCGATACGGTTTTCTTCACCAATTCGGGCGCCGAAGCGGTGGAGTGCGCGATCAAGACCGCGCGGGCCTATCATTCGAGCGCGGGCAATCCCGAAAAGCATAACCTGATCACGTTCAACAACGCGTTTCACGGCCGCACGCTCGGGACGATTTCGGCGACGAACCAGGAAAAGCTGCGCAAGGGTTTCGACCCGCTGCTGCCCGGTTTCGCTTATGCGCCGTTCGACGACATCAATGCCGCGCTGGACCTGGTCGACGACAATACTGCGGGCTTCCTTGTCGAGCCGATTCAGGGCGAAGGCGGGGTCCGCCCCGCGTCGCAGCCCTTTCTTCAGGCGCTGCGCGATATCTGCAACGAGCGCGACATGATGCTGGTATTCGACGAGGTACAGTGCGGCGTCGCGCGCACGGGCACGCTCTATGCGTATGAGCAATACGGCATCGCGCCCGATATCATGGCCACGGCAAAGGGTATCGGCGGCGGATTTCCACTCGGCGCCTGCCTTGCGACCGAAAAGGCGGCACGCGGCATGGTGATCGGCACCCACGGGTCGACCTATGGCGGCAATCCGCTCGCGATGGCGGCCGGCCAGGCCGTTTTCGACGTCGTGCTGGAAGAGGGGTTCCTCGAACAGGTCAAGGCGACCGGCGACCGGCTGCGCGGCGCGCTCGAGCAGCTTATCCCGAACCATGACGACCTGTTCGACAGCGTCCGTGGCATGGGGTTGATGCTCGGGATCAAGATGAAATCCGAAAGCCGTCCCTTCGTTGCCCATCTGCGCGACAATCACGGCTTGCTGACGGTCGCCGCGGGGGACAATGTCGTGCGTATCCTGCCGCCGCTCAACATCGAACAGAGCCACATCGACGAGTGCATCGAGAAATTGTCGGCGGGGGCGGCGAGCTATACGCCGCCGGAAGGCTGATGCGGCATTTCCTGAACCTGTCCGACGCGGGCGGCGATGCCGTCGCCGCGATGCTGTCCGATGCCGTCGACCGCAAGGCCGCGCGCGCCGGCTGGCCGAAGGGGCGTGTCGATGCCGACGCGCCGCTCGCCGGACACGTCCTCGCGATGATCTTCGAGAAGAATTCGACGCGTACGCGCGCGTCGTTCGACATGGCGATGCGCCAGCTCGGCGGCAGCGCGATGATCATGGAGGCGGGGTCGATGCAGCTTGGCCGCGGCGAAACGATCGCCGACACCGCACGTGTCCTGTCGCGCTATGTCGACGCGATCATGATCCGTACCGACGATCATGCAAAGATCGAGGAACTCGCGGCGCATGCCAGCGTACCGGTGATCAACGGCCTGACCGACTTGTCGCATCCGTGCCAGATCGTTGCCGACCTGCTGACCCTGGTCGAAAATGGCAAGGCGTTGCCGGGACTGGAACTCGCGTGGCTCGGCGACGGGAACAATGTGCTCGCTTCGTTGATCGAGGCGGCGGGGCTGTTCGGGTTCAATATCCGCGCCGGCGTGCCGCAGGGTTATGAGCCGGAGGCGGCTTTCGTCGAGGCGGCGCGCGCGAAGGGGGCACGGATCGATATCGTCCGCGACGCGCGCGTGGCGGCCGCCGGGGCCGATGTCGTCGTCACCGACACCTGGGTGTCGATGGGGCAGGACCACGCCCACAACAAGCTCGCGGCAATGGCCCCCTATCAGGTCGACGAAGCACTGATGGGCGAAGCGAAGGGCGACGCGCTCTTTCTCCACTGCCTGCCTGCACATCGCGGCGAAGAAGCGGTCGACGCGGTGATCGACGGCAACCAGTCGCGTGTGTGGGACGAAGCGGAAAATCGTGTCCATGCGCAGAAGTCGGTTTTGCTCTGGGCCCTGGAAAAGCTGTGAGCGAGACGAACGAAACCTGGTTCGACCAGCCATTGCTGTTCACGATCGCCGGCCGCCATGTTCGCGGACGACTGGTGCGGTTGGGTCCGGTGCTCAATAGGATCATGGCCGCGCACAACTATCCGCCGGCGGCGGAGAAGCTGCTCGCGGAGGCGCTCGCACTCACGGTCCTGCTCGGATCGACGCTCAAGGATGCGGGAAGCCAGCTGACGCTGCAGGCGCAGACCGGAGGCGGGCCGGTCGAATTGCTCGTGTGCGACTACAGGGATGGCGAACTGCGCGGCTATCTGAAGTTCGATGCGGAGCGGCTTGCCGAAGTCGGCAGCGACCCCACGCTCTTCGCGTTGTTCGGCGAAGGGTTCCTGGCCATTACCTTCGACCAGGCCGCGAGCGGCGAGCGTTATCAGGGAATCGTTCCTCTGGAAGGCGCGTCGATCGGCGATGCCGCCGAACATTATTTCGAGCAATCGGAGCAGATACCCAGCCTCGTCCGCTTGTCGTCGCGGCACGATGCCGAAGCGGGATGCCTTGCCGGTGGACTGTTGCTCCAGCACCTGCCCGAGGGCGAGGTCGGTCGCGACCGCTTGCACGTGCGGCACGACCATCCCGAATGGGAACATGCGCGCACGATCGCGGAAACGCTGAAACCAGAGGAAATTACCGACCCCGCGACGTCGCTCGAAACGCTGGCCTGGCGTCTTTTCCATGAGGAGGAGGTGCGGATCGAAGCGGGCGAGCGGGTGTCGCGAGGATGCCGGTGCAGTGTCGATTATTTTGCGGGCGTACTGGCCAAATTCCCCGAAAGCGAACGCCGCGACATGGCCGACGAGTCCGGCTTGATCCAGGTCGATTGCGCCTTCTGCTCGCGGATTTTCCCGATCCCGCTCGACGAAATTTCCGTCCCCACCTGACACATTTTTCGTCGCCGGATATCGGCGAGTCGAGGCGTTTGGGGGTCAAGCGGTTGAAAAGAGGCGGGGGCATTGCTATTTGCGCGATGCGGGGTCGCATTTTTGCCCAAGGGCATCAATGGACAGGATAATATGGCGATCGTCTCTCCCAGATATCGAATCCTCCTGGCAGCGGGGGCGCTGATCGGCGTCGGAATCGCCGCCGCGCCCGCACAGGCGCCGTCGCTTGCGATGCTCGATCGCCTCGAAAAAGGGCGTTGGGATTTGACCGAACGCGGCGCGAACAAGCCGCTTCAGACGATGTGCCTTGGCGACGCGCGGCGAATGATCCAGATATTCCATCCGCGCGGCGGCTGCTCGCGCTATGTGATCGAAGATACGCCGACGTCGGTGACCGTGCACTATACCTGCCCCGGCGCCGGGCACGGCCGCACGACGATCCGGTCGGAAACCAACCGGCTGGTCCAGATCGATACCCAGGGGATCGCGGAAGGAAAGCCCTTCTCGCAAGCCATCGAGGCGCGTCGGGTCGGCACCTGCGGCTGAGCGCCCGGGGGTAACGCGAAATTAACCATCGCTCTCTATAGGGGGAAGCACGACGCACCGATGTGTGTCCTTCTCCCTAACGGCTTTCATGCCAAACTGGGCCGTGTGGCAGACGCCGTACGGCCCGTTTCTTGTGCGCCGCAGCGACGACCCTTGCGCGGCGTCACGGTCGGGCGTATCGGGCCCGCATGCAAAGCATGAACGGAAAGACGATGATCGTCCTCTTGTCGGGCGGGCTCGACTCGATGGTTTGCGCCGGCCTTGCGCGAGAGGCGGGCGCGCGCCTCGTTGCGTTGACGATTGATTACAACCAGCGGCACCGCGTCGAACTCGACTCCGCGGCGCGCATTGCCGATGCGGTCGGCGCCGCCGAGCATATCGTCCTCCCGCTCGATTTGCGCCGCTTCGGCGGCTCGGCGCTGACCGACGACATTGCGGTGCCCAAGGGCGGGGTCGGCGACGACGTCCCGGTCACCTATGTCCCGGCGCGCAACCTGATCTTCCTGTCGCTGACGCTCGGTCTGGCCGAGGCGCGGCGCGCGCAGGATATCGTCATCGGAGTGAATGCGCTCGACTATTCGGGCTATCCCGATTGCCGCCCCGAATTCATCGCCGGGTTCGAGGCGCTGGCCCGGCTCGCCACGCGCGACGGCGACAAGGGCGTGGATTTCAGGATCCACGCTCCGCTCCAGCATATGACCAAGGCCGACATAGCGGCCGAAGCGGCGCGGCTCGGGATGGACGCGGGCATGAGCTGGTCGTGTTACGATCCGACGCCAGAGGGGCTGCATTGCGGCGAATGCGACAGTTGCCGGTTGCGCCACAAGGGCTTCGTCGATGCGGGACTCGCCGACCCGACACGTTACGCCGTCGCGGTCTGATCCGATGACCTACGCGGTCAAGGAGATATTCCTTACCTTGCAGGGTGAAGGCGTGCAGGCAGGACGCCGGGCGGTTTTCTGCCGTTTTTCCGGCTGCAACTTATGGTCCGGGCGCGAACAGGATCGCGCGAAGGCCGTCTGCAAATTTTGCGACACCGATTTCGTCGGCACCGACGGGACGCTTGGCGGGAAATATGTCGACGCTGCCGCGCTGGTGCGGGTCGTCGCGGCAAGCTGGGGAGAAGGCGAGGGCGACCGCTTCGTCGTCCTGACCGGCGGCGAGCCGATGCTCCAAGTCGACGATGCGCTGATCGATGCACTGCACGGGGCCGGGTTTACGATAGCGATCGAAACGAACGGCACCCATGCGGTGCCGCGCAGCATCGACTGGATATGCGTCAGCCCCAAGGCGGGAAGCGATCTCGTTCAGGCGAGCGGCGACGAGCTGAAGCTTGTCTGGCCGCAATCCGGAAGCGATCTCGATCGGCTTGTTTCACTCGATTTCGCGCACCGGCTGATCCAGCCGCTCGACGACGCAAACGCCGCCGATAATGTTCGCGCCTGTATCGATCTGGTGCTGGGCGATCCGCGCTGGCGGCTGTCCGTACAGACGCACAAGGCCCTCGGTCTGCGCTAGGGTCAGGACCCTAAGCGTCAGTCGACTTCGGCCGGCTTGTCGGCCGCGGGAATCGATTTCTTCGCGGCGGGCGCCGGGACTGCGTCGGGGTCGTCGCTACCCTCGTCGGCCGGTGCGTCCTCGCTGTCCTCTTGCGGCTTCTTCTCGTCCTTCTTGGACTCGTCGTTCGGCACGCTGTTGTCGACGGCAGTGCCGTCGACGTTCGAATCGTCGAGCGTGATCATCGAATCGCTGATCGTTCCCGGCTCGACTTCGACCGCATCGAGTTTTGTCGTGGTCTTGCCGGTCGAATCGCCTCCGCCGCAAGCGGTGAGCGAAAGGAGCAGGGCGGACGTCAGGAAGAGGCGCGTCATGGGCGTGTCCTAGTCGTTCGACGAAAGCTTGTCGAGAAAGGCGGGAAGGCTGGCTTCCAGCGCCGCGTCGACCGCGGCAAAGTCGGCATCGATGCCGAGCGCGGCAAGGCTCGTCACAGGAAATTCGGCGATGCCGCACGGAACGATACCACCGAAATGCGACAGGTCGGGCGCGACGTTGAGCGAAAAGCCGTGCAGCGTGACCCAGCGCCGTACCCGAACCCCGATCGCCCCGATCTTGGCTTCGCGGCCTTGCGGGTCGTCGGTCCAGATGCCGATGCGCCCGTCGGCGCGCCGTGCCGCAACGTCGAACGCCGCGAGCGCGTCGATCACCCAGCCTTCGAGCGCGTGGACATAGGCGCGAACGTCGCGCCCGCGCTGCGCCAGGTCGAGCTGGACATAGCCGACGCGCTGGCCCGGACCGTGATAGGTATAGCGACCGCCGCGTCCGGCATCGTAGACCGGGAAGCGCGGGTCGAGCAGTTCGGCCGGATCGGCGCTCGTCCCGGCGGTATAGAGCGGCGGATGTTCGAGCAGCCAGATGCGCTCGCCCGCCTCGCCGGCGCGAATCGCCGCGGCTCGCGCCTCCATGTCGGCGAGCGCCTCGGCATAGTCTGTGCGGCCCGGCGCGACGGTCCATTCGGGCGGGGGGAGGCGGGTCATCGGGCGCATCTGCACCGCGACGGTGGCCGGCGCAAGAGGAAGGCTGGAAAACGCGCAATTCATGGACCCCGACCCTAGACAGCGGCAGCGAAGATCGCCACTCTGTCGCGGCAATGACGGACGGAGATGGAATGCGAAAATTCGACATGGCCGCGGCGTGGGACGACAGCCGGCAACTCATGCGTTCCTACACGGCGCTTACGGTCACGATAGCCGCGGTATTCCTGTTCCTTCCCGCCTTGGCCTTTGCCTGGTTCGGTCCGACGCCGGCCGCACCGTCCGACGGCGCCGGGGCGGCCGAATTGCTCACGACCTTTCAGCAGAACATGATGCAGAGCATAGGGCCCAGGCTGGCGGTGGCGCTCGCCGGGCTGGTGGGGCATGCGGCCATCCTGCGACTCTGGCTGTCCCGCGGTGGAATCAGCGTCGGCGAATCGCTGAGCTTCGCGGCGACGATGCTGCCGACGATGGTGGCGATCGAGCTGTTGACCGGGCTGGCGGCTGCCGTCGGCTTTCTGCTGTTCATCCTTCCCGCCTTCTATGTGATCGGCCGGCTCGCGCTGTCCGTTCCGATGGCGATCGACCGTGGGCTGCACAACCCCCTTGCGGCGCTACGCGCGAGCGTTGCGCTGACCGAGCAGAACGGGTGGGCGATTTTCTTTTTCCTCCTCCTGATCACGCTGGTTATCGGTATCGTCAGCATGATCGCGGGGGTGGTGTCGATGACGCTGTTCGGGGCGAATGCCGGGCTTGGCAAGCTGGTGACGGGTGTCGTCCAGGCCGGCTTTATCGCCGGCGGCGGCTTCGTGTCGCTCGCCGCCAGCGCGGCAATCTATCGCCAGCTTGCGGGCGAGCAGGCGAGCAGCATATTCGGCTGAACGAGATGATGGCAGGGGAGAATAGCGATGAACCGAATTAGCATCAGCCAGGCCTGGTCCTATACGACCAGCTTCTTCAACGGACAGGGAGTCAATCACGCGATCGCGCTGGTCGGCGTCGGCATCGTCGTGCCGCTGATCCTTCAATTCCTTCTGGGCGGCGGGGCGACGATGCTGGACCCGGCGACGATGGCGGAAAGTGGCGCCGGAATGATGGCCGCAATGGGGGCGACGGGCGTGCTGCTCAGCCTCGTCAACTATGTGCTCCAGACGGGCAGCTATTTCGCATCGTGGCGCATCGGCCTGACCAACGGCGGCGAACCGGTGGGGTCCGCGATCGGCTATGGCCTGATCGCCGCATTTCCGGTCCTCCTGCTGGCGATCGCCATTGTTTTCGTGCTCGGCATCCTTGGCTTCCTGCTGTTCGGCAGCGCGCTGATGACGATGGCAACGGGCGGTGAGCCGAGCGGCGCGGCGTTGATGGGACTCGGCGCGACGATCTTTCTGGTGCTGCCGCTGTTCCTTTTGTTCATGGCCTGGCTGGCGGCGCGGTTCTGTTGCACCGGACCCTATATGGCCGACCAGCGCAGCTTCAACGTCCTCGCGGGCCTCGGCGCTTCGTGGCGGATGACCGCCGCGTCGCAATGGAAAATCTTTGGCTATTTCATCCTGCTCGGCATCGCGCTGATCGTGATCTTCATGATCCTGGGCATGGTGGTCGGCGTGACCGCGATGGCCGGCGGTGCACCGGGTTCGATGCTCGGTCTGATCGTCGGCGCGATCGTCCTGAGCGTTCCGATGGCCTATCTGCAGGTCGGGGTTCCGGCGGGGCTTTACCGTGCGCTCGGCGGAACCAGCACGAGCGAGGTGTTCGCCTGACGACGAGAGGAGGGGAGGGGCGTTGGTTCCGCCCCTCAGCTCCATTTGGCGAGTGGCGGCAGGCTCATCAGGATCGCGTCGATGTTGCCGCCGGTCTTCAGGCCGAACAGCGTGCCGCGGTCGTAGACGAGGTTGAACTCGGCATAGCGGCCGCGCCACACAAGTTGCGCGTCACGATCCTGGTCGGTGAAAGCCAGGTTCATGCGGCGGCGCACGATTTGCGGGAAGATGTCGAGGAATGCCTCGCCAACCCCGCGGGTAAACTCGAAATTGCGATCGAATTCGGCATCGTCGCCGCATTCGAGATGGTCATAGAAAATTCCGCCGACGCCGCGATGCACCCCGCGATGCGGAATATAGAAATAATCGTCGGCCCATTTGGCGTAACGTTCATAGACATCGGGACCAAAGGGCGCGCAGGCCGCGCGCAGCCGTGCGTGAAAGGCATCGGTATCTTCGTCGTAGGGGATCGGCGGGTTCAGGTCGGCGCCGCCTCCGAACCAGCGTTTCTGGGTGACGAGGAAGCGCGTGTTCATATGAACCGCGGGAACGTGCGGGTTCGCCATGTGCGCAACCAGGCTGATTCCGGTTGCGAAGAAGCTGGGATCGTCGCCCGCGCCGTGGATCGATTGCGCGAAATCGGGCGCGAAATGGCCTCCGACTGTCGAGACATTCACCCCGACCTTTTCGAACACCTTCCCGGTCATCACCCCGCGCACCCCGCCGCCGCCATCGCCCGGGGCGACGCCTTCGGCCTCGCGGTCCCACGGCGTATAGGCAAAGCGGGCGTCGCTGCCGGCTTCAGCCTCGATCGCCTCGAACTCGGCGCAGATCCGGTCGCGCAGCGATTCGAACCAGTCGCGCGCGGCCTGTTGCTGGGAATCGAGCGAAATCATGACGCAAAACCTTTCGTTTGCCGAAGCGCCTCGGCAAGCGCGATGCCAGCGGCGACCGCGACATTCAAGGAGCGAAAGCCCGGACGCATCGGAATCGCGACCCGGGCGTCCGCCGCGGCGTGAACGTGCGGCGGGACGCCAGAGGATTCGGCGCCGAACAGCAGCAGATCGTCGGGGGCGAAGGAAAAGGCGGGCAGGGGCGTGGCCCCCGCGGTGGTGAACAGCACCAGACGCTTGCCCGCCGCGGCGTTCCACGTGCGAAAGGCATCCCAGTCGGCGTGGCGGCGCACATTGGCGCGAACGGCATAGTCCATGCCGGCGCGCTTCAGCGCCTGATCCGAATAGGGAAAGCCGCACGGCTCGACGATGTGCGCCGCCGCGCCGAGGCAGGCGGCGGTTCGCAGCGTCGTGCCGACGTTGCCCGCGATATCGGGTTGGAAAAGTGCGACGTCCATCGCGACCCCATAGGATGGGCGCGCGCGCAAATCGAGAGCCGCCCGCGACAGGCAGGCTCCGGCGACGCAAGCGGAAATTGTCTGTTGGCAAGCCCAGTATGTGCGGCTATCAGGCCCGCAATTCCCGGAGGGGCCGCCGGGACGAGTGCATCTTTTTGCACGCAACGGGGTGGTCCTTTCCGGCGGAATTTTGTCAGTTCACCCATGCAAGGGCAGTCGAATGGCCAGTGAAACCAATCTCAACGCCGGCATCGAAGAGGGCGTCCGGCGCCGGGATTTCATCAATATCGCCGCCGTCAGCTTCGCCGGTGTCGGCGCCGCCGCGGTGGTCCTCCCGCTGGTCAACCAGATGAACCCCTCGGCCGACGTGCTCGCACTGTCGTCGACCGAAATCGATATTTCGGGAATCGAGGCCGGACAGGCGATCAAGACGAGTTGGCGCAAACAGCCCGTGTTCGTTCGTAATCTCGTCCCCGCCGAGATCGACGCCGCGAACAAGGTGCCGCTGAGCGACCTCCGCGATCCCCAGACGCTTGCCGAGCGCACGAAGCCGGGCAAGGAGAACTGGCTGATCACCCTTGGCGTCTGCACCCATCTGGGCTGCGTGCCGCTCGGTGCCGCCGAAGGCGAGCCGCGCGGCGATTTCGGCGGCTATTTCTGTCCGTGCCACGGGTCGCACTACGATACCGCGGCGCGCATCCGCAAAGGCCCGGCGCCGAAGAACCTCTTCGTGCCGCCCTATGAATTCACCAGCGACACCGCTGTAACGATCGGCTGAGGAGCGAGATAAGATGAGCTTTCCCTGGGCCAAGCAATATGAACCGCAGCAGCCGCTGATGAAGTGGCTCGACGAGAAGCTGCCGCTGCCGCGTCTCGTCTACAACGCTGTGGGCGCAGGCTATCCGGTGCCGCGCAACCTCAACTATTTCTGGAACTTCGGCGTCCTGGCCGGGGCCGCGCTCGCGATCCAGATCATCACCGGCATCGTGCTGGCGATGCACTATGCCGCGAATGCGGGTGTCGCCTTCAACTCGGTCGAGCATATCATGCGCGACGTGAACGCCGGCTGGTTCATCCGCTACGCGCACATGAACGGCGCGAGCATGTTCTTCATCGTCGTCTATCTCCACATTTTCCGCGGCCTCTACTACGGTTCGTACAAGGCGCCGCGCGAAATGGTGTGGTTGCTCGGTGTCGTGATCTTCCTGCTGATGATGGCGACCGCCTTCATGGGCTACGTTCTTCCCTGGGGTCAGATGAGCTTCTGGGGCGCGCAGGTGATCACCGGCTTCTTCTCGGCGATCCCGATCGTCGGCGAGCCGATCCGCCAGTGGCTGCTCGGTGGCTTCGCGCCGGACAATGCCGCGCTCAACCGCTTCTTCTCGCTGCACTATCTGCTGCCGTTCGTGATCGCCGGCGTCGTGATCCTGCACATCTGGGCGCTGCATATCCCGGGGTCGAACAACCCGACCGGGATCGAGGTGAAGGACGAACAGGACACCGTCCCGTTCCACCCCTATTACACCGTGAAGGACGGCTTCGGGCTCGGCGTCTTCCTGCTCGTGTTCGTGCTGCTGGCCTTCTTCAGCCCGAACCTGCTCGGCCACGCCGACAACTATATCCCGGCGAACCCGCTTTCGACGCCGGCGCATATCGTTCCCGAATGGTATTTCTGGCCCTTCTACGCGATCCTGCGCGCCTTCACCTTCAACTTCCTGTGGATCGACGCAAAGCTGTGGGGCGTCATCGCGATGTTCGCCTCGATCGCGCTGCTGTTCTTCCTGCCGTGGCTCGACAGCTCGCCGATCAAATCGTCGACCTATCGTCCGCTGTACAAGAAGTTCTTCTGGGTGCTCGTGGTCGACGTGTTCATCCTCGGATATTGCGGCAAGAGCCCGGCCGAGCAGCCTTATGTCATCATGAGCCAGCTCGCGGCGGCGTACTACTTCGCCCATTTCCTGATCATTCTGCCGATCGTCTCGCGGATCGAACGTCCGGCCCCGATGCCGAATTCGATCACCGAAGCGGTCCTCGCAAAGCATGCCGACGAACCGTCGGCTGCGGCAACGGCCTGAGCGCCGGACTTTAATAGGAGCTGAAACAGCCATGGTTCGTCCGCTCGGTTTCCTCGTCGGCCTCGGTTTCATCGCGGCGCTGGTGTGCGCAATCCTCACCACGCCGCTGTCGAATGAGCCCAGCGCCGCGCATGAGTTCCACAAAGAACCGCGCCACCTCGCTCTCGCGAGCGACGGCCCGTTCCCACGCTGGGATCTGCAGAAGATCCAGCGCGGGATGCAGGTGTACAAGGAAGTTTGCTCGGCCTGTCACAGCCTGAACCATGTCGCCTTCCGCGATATCGGCGAGCTTGGCTATACCGAAGGCCAGGTAAAGACCTTTGCCAAGGGGTTCCAGGTCCCGTCGATCAACCCCGACACGGGTGAACCGGCGACGCGCGACGGCCTGCCGTCGGATTATTTCCCGGCCCCCTATGCCAACGAAGTCGCGGCGCGCGCTGCGAACAACAACGCGCTGCCGCCCGACCTGTCGCTGATCACCAAGGCCCGCGAAGGCGGCAAGGACTATGTCTATTCCTTGCTGACCGGTTTCCAGAACCCGCCGGCGAACCTGCCGGACTCGCTGAAGCCGGCGCCGGGCCTGCACTACAATCCCTATTTCGCGAACCTCAACCTCGCGATGGCGCCGCCGCTCAGCGACGGGCAGGTGACGTTCGCCGACGGTTCGCCGAACGACGTCAAGAGCATGGCGAGCGATGTCGCGGCTTTCCTGGTATGGACCGCCGAACCCAAGCTGGTGAAGCGCGTGCAGGTGGGATGGGCCGCGGCGCTCTTCCTGATCATCTTCTGCGTCCTCGCCTATCTGTCGTACCGCAATATCTGGGCCGACAAGAAGCATTGACGCGGGATAAGGGGCGGCCGGGCCGATGATCGCGCTGCCGCCCCGTCCCGACCTCGACCTCGCGGCGCTCGTTCGCACGATCCCGGATTTTCCGAAACCGGGCATCCAGTTTCGCGACATCACGACGCTGATCGGCGATGCTGCCGGTTTCTCCGAAAGTGTGCGCCGCCTGTGCGACCGCGCTGCTGCCTATCGCCCCGACCTGATCGTGGCGGTGGAGGCTCGCGGCTTCCTGTTCGGCGCGGCGATGGCGACGGCGATGGGCCTTGGCCTCGTCCCGGTGCGCAAGGCCGGAAAACTTCCGGGCGTGACGATCGGGGTCGATTACGAACTCGAATATGGCGTTGACCGGCTTGAATTGCACGAAGGTGCGGTGGTCGCCGGCCATCGGGTCATCCTGATCGACGATCTGTTGGCGACCGGCGGCACGATTCTCGCCACGGCGCAACTGATGCGCAATGTCGGGGCCGAAGTCGCCGCGGCGATGTTCGTGATCGACCTTCCCGATCTGGGCGGCTCGGCGCGCCTGCGCGACGCGGGACTTTCGTGCGAGACGCTGATCGCGTTCGATGGTGATTAGCGGCTGAGATGTCCGTTTTGGGGTGGGGAGCGGACTGTCCCCTATCCGTCATCCCGGACTTGATCCGGGATCCATTCACGCGACGCTGCGCCTAATAGACCCCGGATCGAGTCCGGGGTGACGATATTCTATGTGTCCGCCTCCGGTCGAAAGCTGACGGCCTCACCACGAAGCAGTTGCCGTCCGCTCAAGACGTGAAAAAAGCCCGCGCCGAGGCGCGGGCTCTCGCCCCCTTGGCAAGCACGCCGGGATCAGAAGGGCAGCCAGCTCTGCTTCTTGCGGAACTTCATATAGCCGACGTTCGCGCCAAGCCGCGCGCCGACGCCGACGCGAATCGGGATCAGCACGATATCGCCGCGTCGCAGGTAACTCGCGTTGAAGCCGCCGATCAGATAGGCGGCGCCTTCGCCAGCGGGAAACCGTTTGTAGAGATCCTCGGTGTCGAAGAGATTATAGACGAGGATGAAGGTATTCCCGGCGTTGGCTCCCGCGTCGAAGCCGATCGACGGCCCCGTCCAATAGGCGGGCATTTCGCCCTCGATCTTGTGATAGAGGGTGCCCGACCCATAGCGGACGCCGATGCCGAGCGCGCCGCTCGCTTCGCGGCCGACGATATAGGCGTTGGGCTCGCCCTGCTTCTTCAATATGTCCTCGATCATGCCCGCGAGGCCCTGCGCGCCTTTGCCGAAGACGCCTTCGGCCGCGCCGATCAGATCGTCTTCCTTGTACGTCGTGCCGGGGTCGGCCGTGGTCGCCGCGGCCTGGGCGTCGGTTGCCGGCGCGGTGGCGGTTGTGTCATCCGGCACTCCCGTGACCTGTTCATTGCCGGTGGCAAGGTCGCTGTCGATCGAGGCATCGCCGCTATCGCCGGAGGGATAGGTCGGGGCCGGAGGAGGCGGCGGTTCGGGATTGTCGAGATCCGAATCGATCGCCGTGTTGGGATCGACTTCGGTCATCTGCGCGGCCGCCGGCAGCGGCGACAGGGCCAGGCCCAGCGTCGCGACCGCCATGACGGCGAATTTGGTTAGGACAGGACGCATTCATTCCCCCAATATCTCGCTGGCGACCCAAATTGTGCCGCGACCCGCGTTAATCATGACTCGCTTTGGCTCGCGGGCAATGAACCGGCGATGACCCGAGTCGATTTCGCGCCGGACCGAATCCTTTTTGCTGCGAACCGTGCGGCATGACAGAAAAAAAGACCAATATTCGACGTTGCGGCGCGCCGCCGCGCTGGCTATAGCGCCCGCTCAGGCCAACACCGTCGCCTGTGCGGCGGGCCATGCGGAGACGTGGGTGAGTGGCTGAAACCAACGGTTTGCTAAACCGTCGTACTGGTAAATCCGGTACCGAGGGTTCGAATCCCTCCGTCTCCGCCATTTCTCGTTGTTTTTATTGGGTTTTTTAGAGTCCCTGCGGGAGCAACCCAAACAGCAACCCAAATTAATGTGCGGGCTAACCCGGCCTTTTGCGGCCGTATGCGAACATATGGGCACCGGCGGGTTGGTAGCCAAACTGAATCGGGCCGAACGCCAATCGCGACGAGGTGGCGAACGAGGTCGCTCCGAGCACGACAAAAAGATTGACCACCCGTCCAGCATTTCCTTCTTTTGGCAGCGAATCGTCGGGCAGGGGAACTAGGCGGATGACATATAGCGCCGTGCTGGAAATCGTCGCCAACTGGGCGGCAATATTGACCGCGGCTGTCGCGACGCTCGCATATCTCCGCTTCATAGGCGCGCAGTGGAAGCGGCGGTGGGCAGTCGAACGCTACCTTCGTGAGGAAAAGCTGAGGGACCAAGATGAGGGCCGCCGAACTGCCATCCATTTGATGGCCAACCTCGCGATGACCGAATCGGAGGTTCTCCACGCCTGTTTTCAGAGCACCAAGATCAAGGCGTATCCTGGAGTCGATGATCAAGGTCGTGCGGTCCGAATTTACTTCGAATATAACGGGGCTGACATCGCAACGCCGCGCCGATTTTGAGCTCTGCGGGGTCGTTTAACCCGCCTAGATCGCAGCGGGCGCGCATTTGTTGATCGACCAACATTCATCCGAAGATTGGGCACGCTTCGTCGGCGCTCTGCGGTCTATCGCTATTTTTTACAGGCGAGATCGTCGGAAGACGCGCATCGGCGCATCTAGTGGGTTATGAGATAGGAGCACACTTAGCCGAAGGAGGCGATTTGGCGCAGGCCCGCAGCGAGACCATCGCGTGGGTGGGGAGTAACATCATTCCCCACGAGGCCCATCTGCGCACCTGGCTCCGGGGCATGTCACTTAACGAGGATGAGATAAACGAGGTGGTGCAGGATAGTTACGTTCTGCTCTCGCGGCTCGACAGCGTCGCGCACATTCGCAACGGTCGGAACTATCTATTCCAGACCGCGAAATCAGTTGTACTCATGAGGTTGCGCAAAGAAAAGGTAGTGCCAATCGACCGCTTGGTCGAGGTTGAAACCCTCCAAATTGCCGATCAGTCGCCCGGCCCCGAACAGCGAACCAGCGCACGCCAAGAACTTGAGCGTGTGCGTCGGCTGATTGGCGCATTGCCCGAGCGATGCCGCGAGATCTTTCAGCTCAGGCGCATCGAGGGCGTCTCGCAGCGCGAGATCGCCGAGCGCCTGGGCACATCGGTCGAAATCGTGGAACAGCAGGCCACGCGTGGCCTCAAGCTTATTATGAAGGCCATTGCGCGCGAGGATGCTGCTGGCGAAGCGTCGCTCGCGACTCTTGAAGGGGAGATTGGCCATGACGCCCGAAACGGATGACGACGGCGCTGCGCGCTGGGCCATCCGGCTCGACGCGCACGAATTGACGGCCGAGGGGCAGGCCGAGTTGGATGCTTGGCTCGCGGAAAGCGAGCGACGTGCGGGTGCGTTGCTGCGCGCGCAGGCAGCGCTTTCCTATCTCGATCGTGGGCGGGCGCTTGGCGCAAACCGGCTCGACGAGGAATCCGAGATTAAGGGCGGACAGAAGCGCTGGCGGCTTGAACGACGCAGCGTTTTGGGAACGCTTGTGGGCGGCGGACTTGCTGCCGCGCTCGCCGGCTTTCTCCTCATGCCGCCGAGGGCGCAGGAAATCGACACCGATATCGGCGAAGTCCGCAAGGTCGCGCTCACCGATGGATCGAATGCGACTGTCAACACCGATAGCCGGATCGAAGTCGTCATGGAGCCGGAGCACCGCACTGTTCGGCTCAAAACCGGCGAGGCTTGGTTCAAGGTGGCACATGACAAGGCGCGACCGTTCGTGGTCGAGGCGGGTGATATCCGCGTGCGCGCGGTTGGCACCGCTTTCTCCGTCCGCCGTCGCGGGTCGGGTGCCGATGTGCTGGTCACGGAGGGCTCCGTCGAAACCTGGGTGGTCGGGCGTGAAAGCTTGAAGCAGCAGATCACAGCTGGCTCGCGGGGATTTGTGTCCGATGAAGCGCCAGCAATTGAGGTCTCGGCCGCGCCGATTGAAGTCGAACGGGCCCTGTCCTGGCGCTCCGGTGAACTCGCGCTCGATGGTGAAACGCTCGGTTATGCGGTCCAGGAGATCAATCGATACAACAAACGTAAGATCGTTATTGAGGATCCGGAGATCGCACACGTGCAGCTTGTAGGCTTTTTTCGGATGAGCGAACCGGAGAAGTTTGGTCGTGCGGTCGCAAGCATGGCAGATGCGAAAGTGATAAGCGACGGCGATAAGATACGGCTAGTCCGGGCAACTGACTGACTAGCCGGCGAATAGGCACCCTAAAGCTTGCCGGTTACCTCCGGTAAGTGTCCCACTGAACCGTTCCCCAACTGCTTTCCACCTTTGCACAGCGGCGCTTTGACCAATTGTTGCAGTCAATGGGAGAGAAGACGAAATATCGTCGCTCCATGATACAAGCGGCAACTAGGCTAATTTTGATAATTAGCCCCAAAGCGCGGCTGAGAATGGCTGCATCACGGCCCCCTCGTACTCGATACCGTCCTCGACATCCTCCGACAGCAAAAGCGGGCTATCCAAGTCGACATGGTCGCAAACCTGCCCAAGAACAAACGCCGGCGCCATCGACAACGAACTTCCGCCCATGCAACCCGCCATCGTCTTTAGACCTGCACTCCGCGCCGCTGTCGCTAGGCGGAGTGCTTCGGTAAGCCCACCTGTCTTATCCAATTTGATACAAACTGCCTGATAGCGCCCAATGATCTGATGGAGATCCTCAATGGTCTGACAGGACTCATCTGCACAGAGAGGAATGGGCGAGATGTATTCGGCCAAGAACGCGTCGCCCCCGCGGGGTAGCGGCTGCTCAATTAGCGAAACTCCTAAGCCAACCAGTTGCGGCATGGCGTCCACAAGCTGGGCAGACGTCCAGGCTTGGTTGGCATCGACGAAAAAAAGTGCGTCTGGTCGTGAGTCGCGAATTCGGCTCAATCGCGCGATATCGCCATCGCCGTCCAGCTTGATTTTCAGGATGGGATAGTCTGCTGCCTCCCGCGCGCGACTGGCCATGTCTTCAGGACTGCCCAGCCCGAGCGTGTAGCTCGTTTGCAGGGGCCGTGGCACGGTTGTCACACCGGCCAGTTCCCACGCCCGCCGGTTCGTCCGCTTCGCTTCCAAATCCCATAATGCGCAGTCAACCGCGCTTCGCGCGCCGCCTGGCGGCAGTAGGGTGTCTATGTCAGCGCGGCTTGGTAACGACGTTAGGCCACCGAGGAAGCTCTCCAGTTGCGAAATAAGCGTCGTAACCGTTTCTCCGAGATATGAGACACCCGATGTCTCTCCGCGGCCTTTCAGTCCACCGTCCTCAATCGTCAATTCCACCACTGACGATGCCTCGCGGGTCATGTAGGAGATCGAAAAGGGGCGGACGAAACGCCAGTCACGCTGTGAAACTCGATAATGCATCGCTAGCTGCTCCGAGATACTGTGAATCACGCCGCGGATGCGGCAGGTAAGATGGGAAGGTGGAGTACGCTGCAGCAGTCTCGGCCATGATGCAGCCGAACCTCGACAGTTCGTGCGTCATTAATCGTCTCGGACGAAACTCGTTTGCCGCTGTTGTGATTCTTCTCCCAGAAGATTGAATTCACGGGTCCGAATACCAAGCGAAGCCGGTGTCCCTTGGCGACTTTGCGCGCAGTGAAAAAGAGACTTCGCATTTCATAACGGTAAGTCTGAAGCGGCTCGGTCATGACAGGCGTGGAGAGACTGTCTCGAAATCGGGCTCGGAATACGTCGCTGCAGATTAGTGTCGCTGCTCCATCGATATCGATCTCATGAAGGGAAAAATGGAAGTCGGTATCGGGCTGATCGATCGAGATATAAGCTGTAAGAGCGGCATGCCCGCGCATTTCGACGTCGTGCTTAAACGGGGCCGTATGGAAATACAGCTGCTTGCCATGCTTGACGTGATGCATACGCTGTTCGGCTCGCGAGTTTGGGTCGACACTGAGCTCCCACTCGGCATGGGAGACATCACGCGGATCGTAGCGATAGTGGGAGAACGGCAGTGACGATCGATCATCGTCCACTGGCTCGAGATACCCGGAGTGAAATACGTCGCAAGGGTTACTCGGGGCACCCAGTCGGTAGTCAGTTGACGTGCAAAGCACCGCATCCAGCGAGTTTGCCCCGCGCCACTCATCCGCACCAAACACGTAATATTGGATTCTTTGATCAAGAAAGGATGGGCGGCTACCCCCTCGCATCACCCAATCATACCATTCAAGGTTCAATTTACGCAGGTCGAGCAAGGATGCGGCACCGGCGGAGATGCCCGAAAATTGAGCTTGCGGGTATCGGGTGCCGGCGTGATCCCAAGGCCCGATCAGCAAATGATGTGGCGCCGAGCTCATGCCTTGTCGGGCGCTCTGGTGAGCCTGGTAATGCGCAAGCGTTCCTGGCAGGTCGCCGTCGCATTGGCCCGTAATGCTTAAAATGGGGAGATCGATCTTGTCATACTCTGCCGGAGACGGGTTGTAGCCAGTCCAAAAGCTATCCAGCCGGTCATGCTCGAGCCAGCGGCGGAAGGTGGCGTCCTCGACGCCAATGATTTGCAGCAAATCGGAGAACGGCCTTCCGGATTCAAACCATTCGCAAAACCGAGCATTCCAATAGCCCTCCTGGTCCCAAAACAACTGGTTCTGAACCGTACGTCCGTCCACGAACGCAAGATACTGGCCGATATAGGACATCGCGATATTGCCCCTGATCGGAAAGTCTATTCCGATCCAGGGTGAGGCGACGGGGATGATCGTTTCGAGGTTGGAAGGCAGTTGGGCCGCGGTCACCCATTGGCAAAATCCTGAATATGAGCCGCCCCACATCCCGACCTTACCGTTGCAAAAGCTTTGCCGACCGACCCATTCGATGATGTCATGGCCGTCCAGCCCTTCTCCGACGTTGGGGGAAAAGGTGCCTTCGGAGTTACCTCTCCCCCGAACGTCCACCACGACAACGGCGTAACCCTTGCTGGCAAAATAAGTCCCTTCCTGATGAGATGTCTGCGCCGTGTACGGTGTCATGGTCACAATCGCAGGAACAGCGCCGCCCATCCTCGATGGCAGGTAGATCGATGCGCTAAGGTCAATACCATCGCGCATCGGGATGCGCTGGCGCATTTGCAGCCGAGTATCGATTGCCGCGCGTGTGTCAGCCATGTCGGGCTTCATGATGGCATTCTCCTGTCTCAGCGCGTCGTCGAAGAGAGAACTGGATGGGATCGAGTGAGCTTTGGCGTGCTAGCGACCATGTTCGCCGAGCTCTCGAGGTGGTATCGAGCAAGGGGGAGTCACTGATGTGATCCAAAACTGCGGCGCCGACCGCCAAACGCAAAGGTTGTTGCTGCACAGATTCCAGTGAGGAAGCAGACCGCCGACAGCACCGGGCCGAGGGGGGCAGACTCGCTAAAGAGGCTGACACAGAATGGGGCGAGCGCAGTTCCAAACAGAACGCAGGCTCCTGCCAATAGCCCTAGTCCGCGACCTCTGAGTTCTGGTGCAATGAGGATAGTAAAGAGGGTGGTCGCCATGACAATTACGATGGCAATGAGTGCCATGTAGATGACGAACCCGATGGAAGCGGCAAGCCAGTTTGGTGCGATGGCGAACAGACCCGCGATCGAACTTGCCACGCAGAAGCCTGCTATTGTCCGGCTTGCGCCGCGAACGCCTCCTTTCTGGTATGCCCAATCGGCGATGAAGCCCGCAGCAAATGTTCCTGCGAGGCCGCCGACCATCAACGCGGTCGCCACTGCACTACCGGCTATGTCCGCCCCTAGCCCATAAGTCCTCATGAAGCTGGGAGCGGCCCACACCAACGAAGCTCCCACGCTCAATTCGACGATCATCAAGCCGAGAAACGGAACGACAAGACTTCGCCACGCGCGGCCCAGGCCTGAGAAAGAGCCTGCCGACTTGCCAGCCTCTGAAGATTTGGCCGGCTCAGAGATCCAGAACACAGAAATGGCCGCGGCGACCATCGGGACGGACAGTGCCCACAATGGGACCTGCCAGTCGGCCGCATTTTGCGCCACGTGCTCTAATATCAGCCCACCGGCCAGAAACGCGATCGCCATTCCTGTGAACTGACTGATCGAGACGCTCATGAGCGCTCGACCCCTCAATCTTTCCGCGAATAGATCCGAAATCAGGGAGATGGCGACCGGCCCCATGGCGAACGAGGCCAAGCCCACGATAGCGCGCGAAAGAAGCAAGCTCTCGAACCCTGTCGCCACCGTGGACAGAAGCGTGCCGATCAGCGTTGCTGACATCAAAAGCGCCAGAAGAAGACGGCGCGACATGCTGTCGATCGTAGCGCCTAGGGGCGCGGAAACGATGATGAGCGGCACTGCGAGCGCGGGGCCCTGCAGAATGGAAATTTGATTGTCGGTCAACTCCCAAGCGACTGCCATCGCTTCCTGCAACGGCCCGAGCGCTGTTCGAGCAAGGGAGCCGGCGCAAACGATTAATCCCACGACGGCAAGCGTGAGCCATGAGGATCGATCAGACATGAAAAGCTGGCCTTAGGCTGGATGACAGGAAGCGCTCTCCGGGAGCGACGTCGGTCAATGGGGATGGATCGGCCTCAGCGAACACCCTTCGGCTTCTCGTAATCATCGCCAGTACTCGCGGTTCAGGCGGTCCCGGAACTGGGCAACCTCCGCCTTCGAGAAGGTCAACTCAAACGCTGCCGGAGGCTCCTCCGAGGCAAGGTGCTCGACCAGGAAATCCCACGCCCGCCTTTGCGCATAACCACTCGTGAAAAGGAGGAAGTGGTCTGCGCCAGGAACGATGATGAGATCGAAGTTCTTGTTCGCTTCAATCAGCGCTGCGGAAAGCCGCATCGTTTGAGATACCAGAACGTTTTCATCCACATCGCCGGAAATCAGCAGAAGCTGCCCCTTAAGTTGCCCGGCTACTGTTGTGTTCGACTGGCCATCCCACTGCGACGCGTTTCCAGGGCCACGATATTTGTCGGACCAAGAGTGATGATAGATTGAGGAGTCGTGATTGCCGCAAACGGACACGCCGACAGTGAAGGTGTCGGGATAAGCCGCAAGCGCATGCGCGGTCGCAGCGCCGCCACCAGAATAGCCGATGATTCCGGCTCGATCCTTGGCGATGAAGCTGAACCGATCCCGCATTTGACCGACCACTGCCGCATGATCGGCCAACTGCGGTTCGAGGAGATGACCATAGCCGCACTGATGTATCGCTCTGCTGCGTGACGGCATGACGCGCGTATCGAGCATCATGACCGCGAAACCGAGCTCGGCGATCGACCTTGCCAGAGCCGAGTTTGCGGTCTCATAGAACTGCGGTTGCTGCGTGATCTGCGGCCCGGGATAAACGTAGTCGATCAGACTGTAGGTTTTTCGCTCATCGAAGTCAGATGGCAGGAAGATAATCCCAAACAGCGGGGTGACGCCGTCGGCGGCGACCGCGTCGAAGTGGCGTACGGACGGTTCATCGTCGCCGGCTGGCACGTGAACCAGCACTTGCCGAGTACCTGTCTCGAGATTGATGATTTCGGTCGAATTGCCTGCAGCCGCGTTGCCTAGTTCGGCAACGGCGAAGCGCTGATCTGCCGACAGGCCAGCGCGCGCGTCCCTCGGCTGGTGAGGATTATACGGGTCAAGCGGCCATGGTCCAGCTCGCGCAATTGTTACATCGCCGTCATGGCTCAGCAGCGTCCGCAGATCGCTGCCGTCGAGGTCGATCGAACAGAACGTGCGCCGACTGGGATCAGCAACTCGGTCCATGCCAGCTGCCGTGAAGAATATACGGCCAGAATCTTCATCGACGTCGACCAGATCCCTGACGATCCAGTCGCCACTTGTGATCTGATTCTTCAATTCTCCGGTTTGAAGGTCATAGAGGTAGAGATGGCCCCAGCCGTCGCGTTCGGAGTACCAAATCACCTCGCGCCGGCGTTCTAGGACAGCAATGTTAGGCGCGCGTCCCAGCACTTGGTTTGGCTCTACATAGCCTTGTTCAACCCCCTCACTAAGGATCACTCTACCACTGCCGGACTCCAGTTCCAGCTCGACGAGTTCCATCGATTTCCAATATCGATCGATCCGAACCAGCCAGACATTGTTGTTGTCGCCAAGCCATAGGAACTTGAAGGTGAAGGGAGAGTGCGCCTTGCTCGGGAAGCTGAAGTCGCCGAACTCGACGATCCGACCGGTTTGAACATCAATTGCAATGATGGTCACAAGCGGGACGGGGTCACCTGGTATCGGATAGGCAAACCTATGTAGAACAGGCCGCCCGCCTTGGGATGGGGCGTGCTCAACCAACCCGCTATGCGGAACGCATCTTTCGTCGGTACGATGCGAAATGAACCAGCGCGAATTTGCGGACCACAATCCCATCGGGAGCGCAGCCCTCCCGTGAATAGCAGTTGCCAGACTTGCTGCAGGATCAGCACCGTAGCGGCTGGCTGTTGTCCCGTCACAGGTAAGAAGCCGATGCTCACCGGTTTCAATCGAAAGCAGGGAGAGGTTGTCGCCGGCGAGGGAGCATGCATATTTCCCATCAGGCGAAAACAATGCTGGCTGCTCCACTGACGGAGAGGCCATTCTGAGCGAGCGGTCTCGCCAGCGCAGATGATAATCCATGCCGTCAACCGAGATGACAAGGGTATCGAGAGCGGACATCTCATAGCCGACGGCCGACCACGCTGGTGACTCTAAATCCGGCCCTCCAGCTTTAAGAACAAGATCGGCGATCTCGTCGAACGACATCCGATCAGTCGTACCGTTGTCCGGGTTAGCGACACGAGGTATCTTCCTTATAGTGCCGTGATGCCGTGAGACCTCCTCAACGACGTGGAAGTATGCCTTTGCTGAGATCCAATAGCCTTTAACGAAGGCCGGGTTGCAGACTGATATCCTGGGTCCGCTCATGCGAGCCGCCCGTTTATATTTCTGCAGCATCAGGCCCTCGCGGCATGGAGAAGGTTGCTCATCGGCAGCGCGCTGCGCGCTGCCGATCAACGAGATTCAACGAATTAAAAGGTCTTCTCGAGCGAAAGCCCGATTGTCCTCGGCTGAATGTAGGTGACGGACGCGCGGTCAGTTTCCCGTGCGATGACGCCGCGCTTGTCCGTCACATTGTTGATGTAAAGAGTGAACGTCCAATCATCCGATCGTGCTCCGAGCTTCGCGTCGAGGCGGGCATAGGAAGGCAAATACTCTCGGGGTCCGCCGGAAGTGAACACGCCAATCCGGCTGCCCACGAACGATAGATTACTCCCGATGAAGGCCGTCCAGTTCTCGTTGATCGGCGTGTCGACATCGCCGTACACAGCCGCGGACCAGCGCGAAGCGCCTGGAAGACGGTCGCCCGCCAATGCCCGTGAAGTGCTTGATGGGGGAAGATCCGCTGTAAGTTCGGCATCGTTGTACGCTACGAAACCGCCGAGGGTCACGCCATCCGCCGGATGCGTATTTACAGTCAGTTCAGCGCCATTGCTCTTGGCTTCGCCGCCGTTAATAACATAGTTGAAAATACCGTTGGACGCGCGAAGTTGGATGTCCTTCCAGTCGACCTTATACAGGGAAAGATCGAAATCGACAGCACGATCAAGGACACTCCCCTTGATTCCAAGTTCGTAGTTATACGTCTTGTCAGGTGCGAACTGACTGTTATCGCCTACAACTCTAAAATTCGGCCCGCCCGGTCGATAGCCTGACGCCAAACGCGCATAGACCATCACTGTCGGGCTGATCTTGAATCTTGGCGTGATCAAATAGGTGAATGCGTCAGACTTGGTTCGATCAACAGTGGTGAAACCCGGCATACCTGCCGAGAGCGCACCGTCCTCGCTGATTGAAAGGGATTGCTTGATATGAGACTGTCGCGCACCGAACTGGATATCAAAACGGTCAGACAGGCGGAACGTCACATTGGTGAAGGCCGCAAGCTCTTTGTAGGTTACCCTGTTCTCTGAACTTATCAGGATACCCGCAAGATCGCCGGTTGCGGAATCAGCGGAGACAATATCCTCGAGGTGGTTCACTCGCTCGTCGGAGTAAAATCCGCCAACGAGCCAATCGATATTGTCAGTGAGCGGCACCGATATACGAAGTTCCTGCGTGAACTTCTTCAACCGGTCGCGGCTTGTGAAAGGCGTGCCGGATACACCGAAAATATCCTCTGAAAGAAACGCCAGGCTCCGTAAATCCTGCGAATTGGAAAGCCGATTGGTCCCATAGGCAGAAATGGACGTGATCGTGGCGTTGCCGATCTTGGCATCGATGGTGGCATCGTACAGGCGCGTCCTTCTCGCAAAGCCGCCGATGCCTGGGATCGTGCCGCTCTCGAGTTCACCGAACGGACCGATCTGCGAGTCTGCCGGACCCCTCTGATCGAAATCCTGGACAAGCGCGCCGATCTTTATCTTGAAATCCGGCGACGGCTCCCACAGCAAAGATGCCCGCCCGCCCCTGCTTTCGCGCTCGTTCAGATCCCGCACGTTGCGAATGGGGTCATCAATATATCCAGGGTCGAGACGATAATAACCGCTTACGCGAACGGCCACCGTTTCTGAGATCGGCATGTTAATCGCGCCGTTCAGATTGTAGCCTACATCGCGACTGTAAGAGACTGCATTGAGCCCGGCCCCGATACGGCCGCTCACCTCATCCAAGTCGGGATCAACGGTCACAAACTTAAGCAAACCGCCAATGCTGCTTGCGCCGTATAGGGTGCCTTGCGGACCGCGAAGAACCTCGACCCGCTGCAGCTCACTCGGATCTAGCTCAGGCGGTGTAAAACCACCCCCGAGCGCAGTGGACCCGCCGAAGGGCACATCGTTGATCGTGATCCCAACAGTGGGATTGGTGAAGCCACCGGTGGTCACGCCGCGAATTGACAGCGAGGGAACGCCACCTACGAACGGATTGAGGTTGAGGCCCGGAATCCGCGCATAATAGTCTTCGATGCGCGACAGGTTAGCGCGTGCGAGGTCAGCGCTCTGAAGCGCAGTGACCGGCACCGGCACCTCCTGTAGACGCTCCTCGCGCTTCTGCGCCGTCACAATAATCTCTGATCCGGCTTCAGTAGTATCTCCCTCCTCCCCCGATGACGAAACCGTCCTGGTTGTTTGAGCTCGTTCGCGGCTCGACGCGGTCTGCGCCTGGCCAGCAGCGCGTATCGTCGTGATGCCCGTGCCGGGGTCGCGGCTGGCTTCCAGGCCAGTACCTTGAAGAAGCATCCGGAGCGCCTGCTCGATAGTATAGCTGCCCTTGACCGCGTTGGTCCGCTTGCCGCGCACCTCACGCGCAGGCGCAAGCAATTGAATGCCAGCTTGGCGCGCAAACGCGTGAATGCCCTTGGATGCTGATTGGGCAGACACGTCGAAGCTTCGCGTCTGCGCCATCGCAGGTGCTGCAAAAGCCACGCATGCAACCGCAGCCGCCGACCCCATCAGCGCCCGAAGCGCCCGGCTCTCAATCAGTTCCCCCATGATCTACCCCTTGCTTGCGTCCTATATGGACCTTCAGGGCCTAGATGCACACGAGTGAGCGTTCCGACGCTTGGTTACAAAAAAATGTCAATTTGGCTTCGGTTCGATGCAAGGACGGTTGCTGAGGAAGCCGGTGAACGGCGGAGCTGCGTTCTGCTTATTGCATGTAATGGCGTCGGAAAATCGAATGGTGCGCATCTAACCAACAGAAAAGGAGCCAAATACTGCGGAATCGGTTCACACGGATCAAGTGATTTTATGTTGGAAATTTCCAACATAGTTTGAGCCTACTTGTTTGTGATCTAGCAGCATTGGCTGACATGGACCGATTATGTTCGCAAACGGTCTCATCGCGGAGCGACTTCGCATGCGGCTTTGGAGAATCACTGAAGAATTTGCCAGCCAATGCCAGGCGCTGGACGACGAGCAGACGCTCTTTAATTTGATGACGGCGGTCTCGCGCGAACTGGGGTTCAGCTATTTCGCGCTCGTCCATACGCTCGCCTTTCATCATGACGCGCCGCATCTCATCAAGATCATCAACTATCCCGCCTGGTGGCGTGAGCGCTTCGAGCAAGAGCGTCTCTATCTAGACGATCCCATGCTCACCGCGAGCGAACGCGCCGGTCGCGGCTTTGCCTGGCACGAAGTCTGGAACTTCGTCGATCCCGAACCCCGCTTCATTCGCATCCTGAATGCAGCGGAGCGACAGGACGTCGGCAGCGGATTTACGCTGCCGGTGCGCATCGCCGGCGAGCCCGCCGGGTCCTGCTCGTTCGCGACCCGCGCGGGCGTGACGCTGCCATTCCGGTGCCTCCACTGCGCCGGCATCCTGGGCGGCTTCGCCTTCGAACGCGCGCGCCTGCTGCGCGGTTGCGCGCGACGTATCGGCCAAGTCCCGCATCTCTCGCCGCGCCAGCTCGACTGCCTCGTGCTTATCGCGCGCGGCTGCTCGGACAAGGCGATCGCGCGGCAGCTCGGCATCAGCCCGGACACGGTACGCGACTATCTAAAGGCGCTACGGCTGCTCCTTGGTGTCTCGACCCGCGGCGAGATGACCGTGCGCGCCCTGCGCCTCGGCATCGTCGGGTTCGACGACGCAATCCCCCCATCTGGGTGAACTGACCGCACGGGCCTCTGATGCTCTTTGTGCTCCCGCCTTTTCAACGGGAGCACATCATGATTCAACTCTATTGCGGATTTCAGGCAGCCTTCACCGGCTGTCCCGCCATGTTCGCCGATCGCAAGATCCAGTTCGTCGACACGCTGCGCTGGCAGGTGCCGGTGGTTGCCGGCCGCTACGAAATCGACCAGTTTGATACCGAAAGGGCGATCTATCTGACTGCCCTCGAGGGTGGCACGCACATCGGTTCGCTGCGCCTGCTGCCGACGACCGGCCCGCATATTCTCGGTACCCTCTATCCCGCGCTTGCGTGCGACGCCGTGCCACGCGGCGACGGCGTTTGGGAAATCACCCGCCTGTGCCTGCCTAGCCGGTTGGGCGCGGTTGGCAGGCGAGCGGTGCGCGACGCTTTAATCCGCGAGATGGTCGATGTCGCGCTTGCCTCAAGATGGTCGGTGCTGACCGGCGTCGTCACCAGCAGCTTTTGCGCGCAAGTGCTGGCCATGGGCTGGCGCGCCGCGCCGCTCGGCGAGGGGATCGATGGCCTCGCGGCGTTCCGGATCGACATCGATGCCGCGACGCCCGCGTTGCTCGCGGCGGCAGGTATCAATCGCGCGCCCATGCGCGCCGCGGCGTGAGGGCGGGGAAGATGACTGACACGCTCCACACCCATCTTGCCACCGACGGCTTCTGTATCGCGCGCGGCCTGCTCGATGCATCCGTCCTAGCAGCGCTCGACGCCGACCTGTTACCCGTCAT
The DNA here is from genome assembly GCF_059693785.1 of Sphingopyxis sp. CR5. NCBI lineage: Bacteria > Pseudomonadati > Pseudomonadota > Alphaproteobacteria > Sphingomonadales > Sphingopyxidaceae > Sphingopyxis > Sphingopyxis sp. CR5. Next base: position 261,154 of record NZ_JCATIE010000007.1, read on the forward strand.
GGCCTCGACGCCCTTTTGCGACGGCGACTTCTACGGCCGGGCCACCAGGCGGCGCGGTGGCCTGCTCACGCGCTCGTTGATCACTGAGCAGCTGGTGCGCCATCCGCTTGTGCTCGATCTGGTCGAGCGCGTGCTGCTCCCCCATTGCGACTGCATCGCGCTCAACCTGACTCAGGCAATTGACATCCACCCAGGCGCACTCGCGCAATATCCCCATCGCGATCAGGACATGTGGGCCGGACCCAAAGGCGAGGTCGAATATCTCGTCAATGTGATGTGGCCGCTTGTGCCGTTCACGGCTGAGAATGGCGGCACGCGCCTTTGGTCCGGCAGCCACCGCGCCGACTGGCAAGGCCATGAGGACGAGGCACTGGCGAGCGTGCCGCGGGTCGATGTCGGCGATGCGCTGCTGTTTCTTGGCAGCACGCTGCATGGCGGTGGCGGCAACAGCTCGGCTGACGTGCGGCGCGGCGTGGTCGTGAGCTACTGCCTCGGCTGGCTCAAGCCGTTCGAAAACCAATGGCTGATCTATCCACCCGCGATCGCGCGGTCGTTCGATCCCGCCCTGGCAGCGCTCATTGGCTATACGCAGCACCGGCCCAATCTCGGCAATGTCGAGGGCCGCTGCCCGTCCGAGCTGCTCTGGCCGTCAGGCGACGCCCCGGCCGCCGACGCCCTGCTACCCGAACAGGTCACGGCGCTCGGGGACTATGTCGCGGGGCAGCGGGCGGCGGGTGCGGCTGAGATCGAGCGCTGAGTGCGCCTGTTGTGACAGCGCAGGGCGGCGATGCCTGCGGTCGACTGGCGCGAGGCCGCCGCCTATGCGCCTCTGCTCGGCGCCGACCGGTCGGCCTTTGCCTGGGAATGGCTTCGCCGATCCGCCGATTATAGGTCCGGCTATGCTGGGGGAGGTTCGCCTGCAGCCTTCGGGCTGGTATGTTTGGAGAGGCCGGAACTTCCCGTGTGGCAAGCCCTGCCGGTCTGGCGCGCCGAGCTCGACGAGGCCGTCTTGCGTTGCCGTGCGGTTGACGGCGCTGACCGGCTGAATCTCGGCGCCCTCGGCTGGCCGGTCAAGCTGGTCGCGGGGACCGGTGTGACGCATGTGCTGATCGGCGACGGCCTGCGCGGAGTGCGGATCGATGTGACCGGTCCAGTGTGCGACCCGTTCGTGCCGCGCTGGTCGCTGATGGGAATGACCGGCCTCGATGCACCGCTCGCGGCGCTCGATCGGTTGCGCAATCTCTCGCTAGGCCGCTCGCCGCGTGGGAAACCTGCGACGGGCAATCTTCGCCGGGTGGCGGTGCTGCGCGTGCATGATGCGCTTGTTGCCGGTGCCAGCTATCGCGAGATCGCCGCTGTCCTGTTCGGCGAGCATGTTATCGGTCCGCGCTGGTGGCTCGACACGCCCTACTGGGGGCTCAGGGTGTCCCGGCTGGCGGCCGCTTCGCGTGCCGCACTGGTCGCCGGGCCACGCCCGTGGCTTTGCCGCGGCTCACCCGCTTCTGATCCTCCCGCACATTGAGCAGGCTCGCCGTCTTGGGATCAAGCAGCGCGTGTGGCTCGACGCCGAATGCCTTGGCCATTTTCTCGATAATGTCGGTGCGCGAATAATATTTGGCGGTCTCGACCGCCGACACATGGCTGCGGTTGATCTTCGCATGATCGGCGAACACCTCCTGCGGCCAGTCTCGTGAATGGCGCAGCATGCGTACGTTGCGCGCAAGAATCTCCTTGACGTCCATCGCCCGGAATCGAACGACAGTTTGCATTTTGTTCTACCGGAAGTTTCCAACAAAGCGTAGTTGGCATCATGTTGGATGCTTCCGGCATTGCTGCGGCGGTCTGTTATCGCGCTTCGCCCGCTTTCCCGGATTGGATCAAAGCTTTGGTGATGGCTTGAGCTCGATATGCGTGGACCAGACGTGCGCAGCCTGATCGCCGAGCGTGCTGGCCATGATGGCGGAACGGCTCGCGCCGGCCCTCAGCATCGGTTGCCACAGCGCTCTGGGTATCGGCCTACGCCCGCTTTTGAGCTGGAGTTCGCCTTCCCGCGGTTCAACCGCGTCGCTATCGCCTTGCGCAAGCGCGTCGATAATCTCGAGCCAGACTTGCGGCGGGACGGGAAGGCGATGCAGCCTGCACGCGGTCAATACGATTGGCCAATGGCCCAGTTCGACCGCCGACAGCCGGTCATAGTCGGTGATCACGCCGCATTCGCGCCGCGCCATGGCGATTGTCTTCTTCTCGCCCTTGATCGGCGACACATCGCACAACACCGAGCCATGCCGATCCTCGCCGGTATAAAGCTGCGCCTCGCTGTCATGGTCGAGGAAGAACATCTGGAAATTGCAGTGCGGCAGATCGTCCTGCTTGAACGCGGCGAGACGGTCGACAACGTCGTCGCAGCCGAGCGCTTCCGCCCAGAAAGCCAACATCGGATATAGCACGCTGCCTTCGGTCGCCTCCTGGCGATATTCATCGCTGCTGCTCGCCGGGTGCGACACCAGATACCAATAGCTTGTGTGCCGGGTCGGATAGGCACCATGCGTGCGAAACGCGAACCACGCCTTGTCCGAAATGCTGTCCACCCATTGGCCGATCGCGTCGTGAAACGGCTTGCGGCAAGCGAGGAAGGTGACCGCAAGTCCGATATCGATCGCCTGCCAGTCCGCCATCGGGGTGAGCAGGGCCGGATTGTTGCGGATGAGCGCGACCAACTGAAGCGCCAGTTCGTCGATCGCTTCCGCCGCTTCGCCGTCGGGGACCGGCTGCGGCACTTTCGAAAAATCGTTCGCCATCCACACCAGCCACAGGCCCCTGAGCGCAATGCGGCCGACCGTTTCGAACAGCTTGAGATTGACGTCGACGGAACTCATCGAGCGGATCGCCGAAGAAATGCCGTGCTGGTTATCGGCATGCGGCAGTATCGCCTTGGCGTATAATTCGTCCCAGATCGCGTGATGCAGGTCGACCAGCGCGTTGAACGCCAGCCCCGCCGCCTCGCCAGCCTGGGTTGATTTGCCAAGGTCGGCCTTGAGAAGCTGCCAGGCGTGCAACAGCGCCATCTCGCTCGCGCGATACGGCGCCTCGACATTGTCGGCCTCACGCGCCCAGCCGAACATGATCCAGAGCGACAGCGTCATCTGCCGCACGCGGCGCAACCGGTCCCCGCTCTTGGCAGCAGAATCCTCGGTGAGCACGCGGATCAGCTGCCCGAAATGGCCCATCGCCACTTCGGGCTCTTCCACCATCGCCACCGCCTTGCGCAAATGACCGCGCAGATCACCCGCCATCAGGCCTTCGCGCAGCGGGCCTTCGTCGATCCGCGCGGCGAGATAATCACCATTCCACTGCCTGAAGCTGACACGCTCGGTCCTATTGAAATCGATATAGCCTTCGACATCCGAGCGAACGCTTTCGTGGATTCCGCCACCAAAGGTGAGGCAGATCACGATCGGCAAATGCGCATATTCGACCGGCAGCCGCGCGCGCAGATAGACGTGCAGAATCTCGTCGAGCGAGGGCTTGAGCGCCTGCTGGCCGACATTCCAGTCCGAGCGCGTCAGATTGCCGGCCTTGACCGAAAACAGGAACACCTTTTCCTGTCCATCGCTATCGCGGCCCACCGCGCCGATATCGACGCCGTGCTGGCGCGGACCGATACTCGGGCGCGAGAACACCCTGTAACCCATCTCGGTCAGCAGATCGGGCAGGATCGCATCCAGCTCACCGCGCTCGCGCAGCGACGCCAGATATTCGCGGATCATCAGCCTCATGTCGGCAACCGCTCGGCGCGGAAATGCCGCAGCAGCAGGTCGATCCCGTGCGGGTCGACCACGCTCATGCGCGCATATTCCTGGGAGTGCGAATGGCTCTGCATCTCGGTCACCAGCCGGCGCTCAGGCCCGGGTTCGTCGCCATAGTTCGGGACGTAGGTGATCGAGCGGTTGCCGTAGAGCAGCACGACCTTGGTCGCGAGCTGCGAGAAGATCGAATCCTTCTCGCCGGCTTTCATCGCCTCTTCCATTTCCTGTTGACGAAGGCGCCATGCGATCATGCGCTCGCGCTCGGATGGATCGAGCGCCTTTACCCGGCCGACCGCGCGCAACCCTTCGAGATAGGCCTCAAGCTGATCGAGCGCCGCTTCGACATGCGGCGTCGCAGGATCGGTCTTGTCCTCGACCGCCTTGCGCAGAAACTCTCCGAGCTCGCCCGAGTAATTGACCAGCAGCGGATCGAACATGAGCTCGGTCGCGCCCTTGACCGCAGCGCCCACGCCGGTGCGCATGATCGCCATCAGCAGCGACGCGGCGCTGATGGGCGTCGAGAACAGATAGCCGACCGCCTTGCGCGCCAGGAAAATGAGTTCGGCTGGACCATAGCCGAACGCAGCGATATCCGGCCGCAGCACCATCGGCGCGCCATGGACCTTGGCGACCAGCGCCATGATCGCTTCGCCGAGCGCCCGATCCCCGCTCACGAACCATTCGACCGCGAGCCTGTCGAACCGCGCACGATGCTTGATCAGCAGCTGATGCTCGAAACTGTCGAAGTGGTGGACGGTGAGCGTGCCGCGGTTGGCGGACAGGAGCGCCTGCACGATTGCGATGGCGCGCTCCGGGTCATCGCCTGCGGTCATCTGGTACAGGGCGTTATCGAGATTATCGCGCGCGGCGGGCTCGTCGCCCGGCAGGCTCGTCGCGATGGCGATGAGCTGATCGAGAATCTGCGGTGCCACGGCCTTCCATTGGAACCATAAGGCGGTCATCGCGCGCAGCCGCATCTCTGCGCCGCCATGGTCCGCCGCGCGCGCGACGATCGCCGCGGTATCCTGCGGATTGGCTTGCTCGCCGCGGCCATGCAGCTCGATCGCGGCCAGCAGGGCGAGGCCGAGCATTGCATCGTCCGTTTCATGATCGACATGGCCACGCAGCTGGGCGAGTGCGCGCGCCGCGCGTTCGGGCGCCGCGCCGAGTGAACCGAGCGCTTCCAATGCGGCGCTTCGTGCCGGTCCCGACTTGCCCGCGATCAGGCCCATCGCCCAGTCGAGCGCGCCGTCGGGATCGCCTGCCGATGCCCCTTCGAGCGCGAGACGCAGATACCAGCCGTCGCGCGGAGCTTCGAAATCGAGCAAAGCCGCGATTTTCCGGGCTCTGCCTGGGCCTGCGCACCAGGTTCGGAAAGGCAGGGCGATGAAGCCGCCGTCGCGGTTGGGTCCGCCCTCTTCGACGAGGCGGCGGACCGCCTGCAGCATGTGCGCGGGATCAGCCTCGAGCTGTGGCAGCACATCGGAATAAAATTGCTGGATCTCGTAAAAGCGGAAGCTGTCGCCGTCATCGTCGAACCCGTCGATCGCAGCGAGCAGATCGACGCGGCCGTCGTTGTGGAGCTGCACGGCGAGCGCCCGCATCGCAGCCTCGTCGCCATCCTCACGCAGATTATAGCGGCTGACGAAATCGAGCCACCGGCCCTCGTCGCACGCTTGTGTGATGTCCGCTTCGAGCGCCATGATTCCCCTTTGCCCTTGTCGGTCAAGATGGGGTCCATCACCGCGCCGGGCAATCATTTTTTCTCTTTTTGTTCTTCCGTCCCGCATGCGGCTCCATGCGACCGCGCTCTATGGCGCGCCATGCGCCGCCACCGAGCCCGCACGCGGTCTCGGCCTCCGGTGACGATCGCTGACGGGTCAGCGGGCGCCGCTTCCGCGACGGCGCTGTTGGTTCGGCCTCCCTTGCGCGCGCGGGGATGGCCGGCGCGCCTTCCTGGGCCCGTCGCGCCCGGCGGCAAGCGCTTCGCTTCGCTCGCACTGCTCCACTTGCGTTGCGCCCCTGCGGGTGCAGCCGGCCGCTGGTGCCGGTCCCTGTTCGTCGCCTCGCCGCCCATCCCCCCGCTTCGCCGGGGGCCTGCTGCTGGGGGGTCGTGAAGGAGGACAGCTATGCGCAAGACCCGTAACGTTCGTGCCCGAGGCAAGGCCGGTGATGCCGCGCCGCCGCGCGGCAATGTCTATGACGAAGTAACCACCCGCATCATCGCCGAATTGGAGGCAGGCCGTCTGCCTTGGGTTCAGCCGTGGGGAAATCCCGATACCGCCGGACCCGGCCTGCCGCGCAACGCGCTCACCGGGCGCGCCTATTCCGGCGTCAACATCCTCATCCTGTGGGGTGCCGTCATCGCTGGCGGCTATGCCTCGCAAAGCTGGCTCACCTTCGCGCAGGCGCAGGCGGCGGGCGGACGCGTGCGCAAGGGCGAGCGCGGCCAGACCGTGGTCTATGCCGACCGCTTCACGCCGCAGGCCGAGCAGGAACGCGCCCGCACCAGCGGCGAGGACGCCAAGTCCGTTCCGTTCCTCAAGCGCTTCACCGTGTTCAATATCGCGCAATGTGAGGGGCTGCGCGAAGGCCTCGCCCCGGAACCGACGCCGCTGCCCGAACGCGAGATCGTGCCGGTCGCCGAACGCGTCATCGCAGCATCCGGCGTAGAATTCCGGATCGGCGGATCACGCGCCTTTTATGTCCCTTCCGCCGACTATGTGCAGGTGCCACCGCAGCCCGCCTTCTTCGAGCAGGTGAACTATTATCGCACGGCCTTGCACGAGCTGACCCATAATGCCGCGATCCGGATTATGCCGCATGGCCTCCGCTGGAGGGCGGATAGCCCGGCATCGGCCATGCAGCTGTTCGGCATAATCAGAGCCCTTCCAGGAACGCGAGGAGGTTATCGTC